>JASMLZ010000033.1 GCA_030748435.1 Gammaproteobacteria bacterium
CCATGCGAGCCTTTTCTGATAACGAAGATCTGGCCCTGCTATCCGGCATTAATCCTGACCGAGTGGTATGGGTAACCTGGATTATTGTGGCTACTTTGGCCACCGTTGCTGGCACCCTTTATGGTCTGGACAAGAGCTTTAAGCCCTTCACCTACTTTATGTTACTGCTACCCATGTTTGCCTCGGCTATTGTAGGTGGTATTGGCAGCCCTATTGGGGCTGTAGTAGGTGGTTATATTATTGCTTTTTCCGAGGTCATGGTGACCTACGCCTACAAGAAATTTCTAATCTATCTGCTACCCGAGTCTATGGAGCCATCCAGTCTGGCGCAATTCCTGTCTACAGACTACAAGTTCGCCGTATCTTTTATCATACTGGTGGTGGTGCTGTTGATTCGACCCACAGGCATCTTTAAAGGGAAGACTATCTAATGAATCGTTTATTGAGTGAAGATAATCGCGCCCCGCTAGCCTTTGGCATTATGGCGGTATTATTGCTAAGTGTTGGCTATGGCCAATCCTGGTCTCTGGCTTTGGCTATTTTAAATCTGTGCCTGATTTCTGCTGTTATGTCTTTGGGTGTCAATATCCAATGGGGCTATGCCGGCCTGTTAAACCTTGGGGTTATGGGCTTTACGTCTCTGGGTGGTCTGGCTGCCGTATTGGTATCTCAAGCACCGGTACTGGAAGCCTGGGCAGTAGGTGGCCAAGGTATGGTAACCAGCTTTGTATTAGTGGTGATAACCATCATACTGGCTATTCTGGTATCCCGTGCCGTGGCGCCAGGCAGGCCTCGACAGATAGCCATGACAATACTGTTTGTTGGCGCCTATTTTGTTATTAACAGTTTTTATGGGCCTGCGGTGCAAGCCATAGAGGGCGTAAACCCTGCCAGTCAGGGCTTTCTGGGCGGCATGGGAATGCCTATTATATTTTCCTGGATCTTGGGCGGCATTTTGGCAGCCGGGGTGGCCTGGATAATCGGCAAAATCACTCTGGGCCTGCGGTCCGACTATCTGGCTATCGCCACCCTGGGTATTTCAGAAATTATTATCGCTGTCCTAAAAAACGAAGACTGGTTGGCCCGTGGCGTGAAAAATGTGGTCGGTATAAGCCCTGCCCCAGTACCAGAACCCATCGAACTGCAGAACAGTGTCTGGTTTATTGATATGGTCAGCAACCTGTTTAGTTCACGCTTGGCCACACTGGCTGATACCGAATATCAAAAAACCCTTAACGATCTGGTGATTCAGTCCTCCAGTATTTTTGTCAAACTATGTTTTACGGGCCTGTTCCTGGTCGTGTTGGTAACTGTCCTGTGGCTGTCTATACGTGCCCTTAATTCGCCTTGGGGTCGTATGATGCGTGCCATTCGTGACAACGAAGAAGCGGCCAATGCCATGGGCAAAAACGTGGTTAGACAGCATCTACAAGTATTTATACTGGGCAGCGCTGTCGTTGGCATTGCCGGCGCTATGCTGGTCACTCTGGACGGCCAGTTTACCCCTACCAGCTACCAGCCCCTGCGTTTTACGTTCTTGGTTTGGTTGATGGTCATAGTCGGCGGCAGCGGCAATAATCTGGGGGCTGTATTTGGTGGCTTCTTTATCTGGTTTATATGGATTGAAGCAGAACCTGTCTCCATTGCCTTTATGGACCTGGTGACCAGTGGTATGGATGAATCCAATAGTCTGCGTGAGCACCTGTTAAAAAGCGCACCCCATTTACGTCTGGCTATTATGGGCTTGGTATTGTTGTTTACCATGCGCTTTATGCCTAAGGGTATTATCCCTGAAAAGACCCGCTTACACTCTGTGTAACCTACTGGATAAGTGTATGATTGCGGGGCCTTGGCTAGAGGCCAGCGCCCCCAAAAAACACTGCTCCAGCTTATACCTCAAACGCCGCCAGGCGCGCCAACACTGTGTTGAACTCCTGTGCTAACTCAGCCTGCAACTGTAATCTGGCCCCATCACGGTGTTGCAGCTCGATTGACTGACAATGCAACCATAGGCGGCCAATACCAAAATACTCGGCGCAAGCCCGATTTAATGGCCCCTTACCATGGCGACTATCACCAATAATAGGGTGTGATATATGTTTTAAGTGACGCCTGATCTGATGCTTGCGTCCAGTCAGGGGGCGACATTCCACCAAAGAAAAACGGGTTTGCTCGTAACGATCCAAAGCGCTAGGTAAACAATAACTGGCCAGACAACGTATCTCCGTAATCGCCGCCTGACCCTCTTCACCAGCAACTATGCCAGCCGCCTTATCCGCTTCCTGCCGCAAAGCATAGTTAACGGTCATCTCCTGGGGCACAAAACCACGTGTTAAGGCCAGATAACGCTTGGCAACCCTATTATCCTGCCACTGCTGACCATAGAAGCTGGCCGCAGCCGAACTTAAGGCAAATACCAACACTCCCGAAGTAGGCTTGTCCAAACGATGCAAAGGGTATACATGCTGGCCCAGTTGATTACGCAACTCTTGCACAGCAAAGCGGGTTTCTCGCTTGTCGATGGGGCTACGATGCACCAGCAGGCCACTGGGTTTATTAATGGCTACCAACTCATCATCCTGAAAAATAATATTCAGCATCTACTGCCCTTGCAGGGTCAATATTATAGTTCTACTACCACCATGGTGACGGTGCTCACCCAGATAAATACCCTGCCAGGTACCCAGCAGCAGGCGCCCGTCTGTGACTGGAATAAGCAAACTGGCACCCAACAAACTACTTTTAATATGGGCAGGCATATCATCCAGACCCTCGTCATTATGCTGATACAAACTGACTGATTCCGGTACCATTCGTAAGAAATAATCTTCCATATCCCGGCGCACGCTGGGATCGTAGTTTTCGTTTAATGTCAGAGAAGCAGAGGTATGCTTTATAAACAAATGCACTTGTCCAATTTGCACCATGGGCATACCCACCAGAGCTTGCTCAACATGCTCTGTAATCAGGTGAAACCCCCGCTGTAATGGTGGCAGTTGGATGGTGGACTGTTGCCAAATCATAGACTATCCCAAAATAAAGTTAGGCAAATATTGTAACACCTTGCCTAACCGGCAAGCACAAAAAACCCAACCATATGGTTGGGTTTTTAATAGCTCTTATTGACCAGACTACAGATCCAATCTTGGATTGGCCTGTAGGTCGGACTCAGTGTGCCCCGTGAGCGCAGCGAGTGCTTTGGGTATTAGTCCGACACTGTCGGGTTAAAACCCGACCTACAACTGGATCAAAAGACCCACTCTACAACTTAGTGAACTTTGATAGTTGTGAAGGCGCCGTCTACTACTTCCTGTTCCTTGTAGGAACCAGCAGGGTCACCATTGGCATCAAATTCTACGTTGGAAGCCCCTTCGTAGTTAACCTGACCACCGTTGGCCAGAATCTCCAGACCCTTGGCAAGTTCACCAGGCAGGATCACTTCACCAGGTGCATTGGCAACATTAGCGATATTAGCTACGATACCTGCACGATCTGCAGAACCAGCTGCTTGCATAGCCAGAGCAATAAGTGCACCAGCATCATAGGATTCAGCAGCATAAGGACCAGTAGCAATACCACCGGCAGCAGCCACATCAGCAAACATCTTGGCACCAGCAGACTGAGAACCAGGCAGAGTACCAAAAGTACCTTCAATGCCACCATCAACAGTCAGCAGAGAGTCACCGATCATACCGTCAGCCAGAATAAAGCGGTCAAAGGCGCCAGAATCGATGGAAGCCTGGATAATGCCACGGCCACCTTGATCAAGATAACCCAACACAACCAATTCAGAAGCACCAGACGCAGACAGTGCGCCTACTTCAGCAGAGTAGTCAGCCTTGCCATCTTCATGGGCTGCTTCAATAGTGATGCTTCCACCAATAGCCTTGAAGGCCGAAGCGAAGGCATCAGCTAAACCCTTACCATAGTCATTGTTGGTATAGGTTACGGCTACAGTATCAATACCACGGCCCTTAACGATATCAGCCAAAACCACACCCTGACGAGCATCAGAAGGCGCGGTACGGAAGAACACACCATTATCTTCAAACACAGACAAGCCTGGAGAGGTAGCGGATGGGGAGATCATTGCAACACCGTTTGGTGCGCCAACATTCTTGGCAATAGCACCGGTTACACCAGAACAGTCAGCACCCATAATGGCAGACACGCCATCAGAGTTAACCAGGCGTTCGGCAGCAGCCGTAGCAGCAGCAGCGTCGACACAAGTAGAGTCACCACGTACAGCAGTGATGGTTTCTCCACCTAACAACTTACCAGAGCTGGAAGCCTCAGCAAAAGCCAATTCGGCAGCATCAGCCATGGTGGGTGTCAATGATTCAATAGGGCCAGTGAAGCCCAATATTACGCCTACTTTAACGTCAGCTTGCGCAGCACCAGACAGCAATGTAGCAGCGGCTGCAGCCAGCAGAGTCTTTTTAAAAGTTTTATGCATTTACCTATTCCTCCGGAATATTATAATTTTGTTATATTTAGGTAGCGATAAGTGGCAAACACTAATTTATCACTTCGCCTGTCTCTATAGTTGTACACCGAACAAGACAGGCTAACACCTACCAGTCTACAGATAGTCTGTAGCCAGAGTGGCAGTATATATGCATGTATTACATAATTTCAAACCCCTATGTCGCATTTAGTATGATTTATATATGTAACGGCTTAAGCCAGTCTATTCCAGCCCACCAACTACAAGATTATAGGGCTGCAAAGGTATCATAAATATCAAATTTTATGATAGACACCTATTGGCCTGCAGGTTATCCTGTAGCCTTTCACACCTATCAGGAACCTGTCATGCCTATTCGTATTCCCGACGCTCTACCCGCCACCAGTGTATTGCAGCAGGAAAACGTGTTTGTCATGACAGAAACACGTGCCCTGCATCAGGATATTCGCCCTCTAAAAGTTATTCTGCTAAACCTGATGCCGAAAAAAATTGAGACCGAAAACCAGATCATGCGGCTCCTGTCCAACTCCTCATTGCAGGTGGACATTACCCTGCTGCGCATCGATAAACGCGCCAGCAAAAATACCCCAACCGAGCATCTGAACAGCTTCTACCGCGACTTTGAAGAGATCCGTGAACGTAACTATGATGGCTTGATTATCACCGGTGCGCCCTTGGGTCTGGTGGCTTTTGAAGATGTGATCTACTGGCCAGCAGTGGAGGAAATCATTCACTGGTCGCGCACCCACGTCACTTCCACCCTGTTTCTGTGCTGGGCCGCTCAGGCAGGTCTAAAAGCCTTATATAACTTACCCAAGCAAACGCGGGCCAAAAAACTTTCAGGGGTCTATACCCATCAGCTCAGCAAAGATCATGAGCCTTTAACACGTGGCTTTGATGAGGAATTTAAGGCCCCAGCGTCCCGTAATGCTGAGTTTTCTGTGGATTATATTCGAGCCAACACGGACCTTGAAATACTGGCCCATTCAGACGAGGTAGGCGTTTATATTATGGCTAGCCAGGATCGCCGCCAAGTATACTTAACCGGGCACCCTGAATATAATGCCACCACCTTGGCAGAAGAATATAAGCGTGATGTTGCCGCCGGCATCAATCCGGATATTCCGGTAAATTACTTCCCCCATGATGACCCAACCCAGGTACCAAGGGCCACTTGGCGCAGCCATGGCTACCTGTTTTTTAGTAACTGGCTAAACTACTGCGTATATCAGGCCACACCCTACAATCTGGCCGATCTACAACCTTCTCAGGATTAAACCTATACCAGCCACTCTCGCAATTGCTTACTGGGGGTTGCAATATCACCAATATTTTCAGCTACCCAGTGGTCATCATAATAGGTATCTATATAACGCTCACCAGCATCACACATAAGGGTCACCAGCGAACCTCGATGCCCATGCTGACGCATCTGGTCAGCCACCATCAACAGTCCCCATAAATTAGTGCCAGTGGATGGCCCTGCCATATGGCCAGTATAATCATGCAGCCAACGCATAGCAGCCACACTGGCCACATCCGGCACTTGCAACATATCATCAATCACGCCAGGTACAAAAGATGCTTCCACATTGGGCCTGCCAATGCCTTCAATACGACTGCTAACGCCCGTAGCATAATCCGGGTCACCATTCATAAAGCCGGGATAAAAAGCTGAGTTTTCAGGATCCACCACCCATAACTGTGTGTCATAGCCCTGATAACGAATATAACGTCCAATAGTAGCTGATGTTCCGCCTGTGCCCGCTGACATAACGACGGCATAGGGTATCGGATGCGGCTCAGCTTGCATCTGACTAAAGATACTCTCGGCAATATTGTTATTACCACGCCAATCAGTAGCGCGTTCAGCGTACTTGAACTGATCCATAAACACTCCACTTTTTGCCGTGGCTAGCTGCTGAGCGGCATCATGCATGGCTGTGGCGCAATCAACAAGGTGACACTTGCCACCAAAACGTTCAATCAGACTAATCTTTTGCTGTGATGTAGAGCGCGGCATTACGGCATAAAACTCCACCCCAATCAAACGCGCAAAGTAAGCTTCTGATACCGCCGTACTGCCTGAAGATGCTTCAATAACAGGGGTTTTTTCAGTGATGCGCCCATTGCATAAAGCGTATAAAAACAGGGAACGCGCTAAACGATGCTTCAAACTGCCAGTTGGGTGTCGACTTTCATCTTTTAGATAGAAATCAATATCAGCATAGCCAGGTATATCCAATTTTAATAAATGCGTATCAGCCGAGCGCTGAAAATCTGCCTGAATACGTTTAACTGCCTGTTTATTCCATTCTCTCACTAGCATTCCTCTTGTTTAACTTGCAAGCCTTGCACTCACCTATCCCAGCGGCTCACCCGGCACGTCCAACTGTTGCTTATCACGTGCTCGTACCTCTCGCAAGGTTATATACAGCCCACTTAATGAAATGATTAACAACCCCGACCAAACCGTCAAATCAGGCCAATAATCAAATAACAAATAGCTTAGTAGCGTTGCCGCCACAATTTCAAAATAATTAAATGGACTTAATTGTGACGCTGAAGCATATTCACAAGCCTTAATAATCATAAAATGCCCAGCGGCAGCAAAAAAACCCATCGCCGCCATCATAGCAAAACCCTGTAGATCAGGCAGTTTCCAGTAAGGTAGCATCAACGGCGTCAATACCAGCAAACCACCCGCTGCCGTGTGTAATAATGTTAGCAATGAAGACTCATTGTTATTACTCAACTTGCGTGTGGCCATTAAATATACAGCGTAGCCAAACCCGGCGACCAGAGCCCATAATAAACTGGGCTGAAAGTCCGATGAACTAGGTTGCAAAACCACCAGCACACCGATAAAGCCCACAATCACAGCCAACATACGCCGCAAATCAAAACTCTCACCCAGCCAAACAGGCGCTATCAGTGCCACTACCAGAGGCGAGACAAATAATAGTGCCAAAGCGGCTGGAATGGGATTATCGGCAATGGACATAAAAAAGCACAGCGTGGTAAAGGTTATCGCCATACTGCGCATAAACTGCTGACCCGGTTTATTGGGTAGCTTCCACCAACGCCGGCGCAATAATGAGAGTAATAAAACAAGCCATAAGGTATGAAATACAAACCGTGACCAAGTCACCTGAATAACACTGTAATCAGCACTGAGTAACTTGGCAAATATGTCCAGTACCGGCACCAAAATCATAGCTGCCAGCATCAGCAATATCCCCAGCAACGGACGTTGTTGGCGCATAATAATTGACCTCGAGTAAAACGATTATATCCTGCCATGCAGGCTCGCAAGCTTGCAATTTACCCTATGCCAGTCTTACTGGCTAGCAAAAAAGACGCCAGTAAAAGGGTGCCTATACCAGGGGTGGCTAAAAGCATTCACAATGCCCGCCATCACGAGTGCAGCAGAGCAATCACTAACCAATAAAATCAATAAGTTAGAGTATTTCGCAGCGCCAGACTCCTGCTTACCTAACGCGGTTTACAGAGAGTCCCTCACACGGGACCATTAAAGTGGCGTATAATAATACACTACCAGAACCAGCATCAATCGGAACCTCAATGCTATCTTTACGCCACGCCCTGCGACTATTTGCCATACTATATGCTATCGCTTTCCCCGTTCAGGCGGCACAGCATATTAACGTCTTGCTTTACCATCATGTGAGTGCCAATACACCTCCTGCCACCTCTGTATCTCCCGATACATTTGCTGGCCATATGCAATACCTGCATGAGCATGGCTATCAGGTAATAGACTTGGGCCAAGCCCTGTCACTGATTCAGGCTAAACAAGAACTGCCCGCCAACAGCGTTGCTATCACCTTTGACGATGCCTGGCGCAATATCTATACCAACGCCCTGCCCATTATGGAAGAGTACAACTACCCCTTCACGGTGTTTGTCAATACCGATCCCGTTGATCAAAACAATGGCATGGCCATGACTTGGGATATGCTACGTGATATCAAGCAGCGCGGTGGTACCTTGGCTAACCATACCCGTGACCATGACTATCTAGTGCGTAAGGCAGACTATAATCAACAGTGGTTGGCAGACACGCTGGCGAATATTGATTTCGCCCAACAACGCCTGCAAACGGAAACCGGCTCCACACCCAGGTGGCTGGCCTATCCTTACGGGGAATATAATCAGGCTTTAAAACAAGCACTAAAAGCACGCGGTTATCTGGCTTTTGGTCAACATTCGGGCGGTATTGCCGCTTTTTCTGACTGGCAGGCTTTGCCGCGCTTTCCAGCTGCAGGCCCCTACAGTAACTTAAAAACTTTAAGACTTAAGTTAGCCTCGCAACCTATGCCCGTGGATTATCAAGCCTTGCCAGACACAGTAATACGCTTGGACCAGGCTGCTAACAACCCACCGACACTCAGTGTCAAGATGCTGCAACAGGAAAAAAAAGGCGTGCGCGATCAATTGCGTTGTTTTATTCTGGGCACAGCTCAAACACCCACATGGCAAAGTCAGCAGCACTGGCAAGTAAGCGCTGCACAAGCCTTGCCAAGTGGCCGCAGCCGCTATAACTGCACGGCTCCTGTTTGGGGCCAGAACAATTACTACTGGCTCTCTCAACAGTGGCTAGTGTATAAACACTAACCATTATCCACTAGTGGACCATAGCTTATGAGCGCAACTAAGCCCGTCTTCAATATGGGGTTTCTTATGATCCCGGAATTTGCTTTTCTGTCTTTTGCTGCCACCATCGATCCCCTGCGCATGGCAAACCGCATGGCCAAAGAAGAGCTCTACCGCTGGGACCTATATACACTGGATGATCAACCTGTACAGCCAAGTAACGGTTTAACCTTGCAGCCAACTCGCAAGCGTGATGATACCAAGCATTTGGATGGCTTGATTGTGGTGGCCAGCAAAGATGCCAAGTTTTATCATTCAAAAGCAACCAGTCGCTGGTTAACACGCTTAAAGCACAGTGGCATTATGCTGGGAGCCACCTCTGGTGGCACGATCATTCTGGCCATGTCTGGGTTACTTGACCAAGAACCCTGCACCACTCATTGGGAATTTCTGGACAGTTTTAAAGAAGCTTTTCCCAACCTCAATATCACCAGTGATATCTATGAGTTTGATGGCCACCGCCTAAGCTGTTCTGGCGGCACAGCAGCTTTGGACATGATGCTACAGTTGATTACCTTTCAACATGGTTCCGAACTGGCTGCCAAGGTCGCAGCCCAATGCATTCACCCAGACATCCGCCCTGCCCACGAAGAACAAAGAATCGCTCTGGGTGCCCGTATGCCGTTAAAACACCCTCGTCTGGCAAAAGCCATTGAGGTTATGAAAGAGCATTTGGAACATCCCATCAGTTGCCAACAGGTAGCTGAGCAAGTCAACCTGTCACAACGACAGGTGGAACGTATTTTCAAAGAACATTTAGGCCAACGACCAAATCAGTACTACCTGAACCTGCGTCTGGAAAAAGCCCGCCTGTTATTGGAACAATCGGATATGAGTATTCTTAATGTCGCTATGGCCTGCGGCTTCCAGTCCACGTCCCATTTTAGCCAGTGCTACAAACGCAACTATCAACGTTTACCCAGCACCGACAAGCGTAAAAAACACAGCTAAGAAACACCGGTAAAATTCGTTATAGGGATGCGACAATCTTTAAGCTATCAATTTTGCTGCGCTGCACCGACCAAGACCATAAACCAACCACCGTTATACATAGTTGGGTAAATTATTGACCTGAAAATACTTTTACACTGTTAATTTTTTGCGCCCCTTATATACTTGCTAAGAAATACCTGAACAAGGCCGTATCCGTCAACCTAAGGTAGTTGGTATAGCAAACCATGTTTACCATATTCCGCTCCGTATTTTCGCTGCTCCTAAGCTTTGGCTTATTACTAGTGGCCAACGGTTTATTTAACTCTCTGTTAGGCCTACGAGCCAATTTAGAAGGCATGAGCACTACCTATATAGGTATCATCATGTCCTGCCATTTTGTGGGTATATTGCTTGGTGGCCTGCATGCTGGCCGAGTGATAGCAGGTGTTGGCCATATTCGCGCTTTTGCCACCTTTGCTTCTCTGCTATCCGTAGCTGCCTTGATGCACGCAATATTTATCGAGCTGCTGCCCTGGATGGCTCTGCGCATGGTATCTGGTTTTTGTACGGCTGGCATGTTGATGGTGACCGAAAGCTGGCTTAATGAGCGTAGCGGCAGCCAATACAGAGGTAGTATACTGGCCACCTATATGATGGTGAACTATTTGGGTTTAGCTAGTGGGCAAATGCTGCTTAAGCTTGGCGATATCAGTGAATTCCAACTGTTTAGTCTGGCCTCAATTATTTTTTCACTGGCTCTGGTACCCGTATTGCTTACTCGTCATTCTGCACCTATTTTGAAACGTGGACCACGCCTACCCATTATGTCTGTCATACGTCTGGGGCCGCTGGCCATAGCAGGTATTTTCACCGCGGGTATGATTAACGCCAGTATTAATACGCTAACCCCCATATACGCCATGCATATATATGGCAACACCGATCAAGTTGCTAATTTCACTGCCCTGATGCTGGTAAGTGGCTTCGTGTTGCAATGGCCTTTGGGCCGCCTATCAGATATTGTGGGACGTGGCGTGCTGATCGCTGTGGTAGCCATCATGATCGCGATCTGTTCTTTGGGAATGATCTTTAGTGCCAGCTATGTGCCCCAATGGATATGGGTTATGGCCTTTATCTACGGTGCTTTCCTGTACACCCTGTATGCTTTGTGTTCGGCCTTGATTAATGACGTAATTGATTCTGATATGCGCGTGCGGGTGGCAGGCAGTATACTGATTATTTACGGTGTAGGCGCCATTAGCGGCCCGTTGCTGGTCGGCGCCTTAACTGATATAGCTGGGCCGCAAGCCTTGTTTATGTTTAGCTTTGCTATTAGCAGTTGTCTGGCCGCCTTTGCCATCTATCGCCGCATCTATCAGGCCATTTTTGTCAAACCGGTACAACCTTTTGTGCCTGTGCCATCACAATCAGCACCATCTGATGAATTGTATCTGGCTACCCAAGACAATCAGGACACGCTCCCCGGCGCCTCGCTAGAGGACAATGAAGGAGTTTTACATAAATAAGGACCAGACAAAAGCTGGCCCCAAACTAGTTGTCGTTACGCGGTAGCAGTTTTAATAAACTTGATGTATCCCAACGCTGGCCACCCAAAGCTTGCACCTTGGCATAGTAGCTATCGACTAATTCAGTTACTGGCAACGCTGAACCATTACGTTGTGCTTCGGCCAGACAAATAGCCAGATCTTTGCGCATCCAGTCGACGGCAAAACCAAAATCAAATTCGTCATCAACCATGGTACTGTTACGATTAGCCATCTGCCAAGAACCTGCGGCACCGGCACCAATAGCCTGAAATACCTGTTTCGCATCCAAACCGGCATTAACTGCAAAAGCAACGCCTTCAGACAGACCCTGCACCAAACCAGCAATACAAATCTGATTTACCATCTTGGTCAGCTGCCCTGCACCCACTGCCCCCAAATGGGTCATACTTTTGGCATAAGCCGCCATAATCTTCTCGGCTCGAACATAGTCGACTTCTGCACCACCACACATAATAGCTAATTGGCCATTCTCGGCGCCCGCCTGACCACCAGAAACCGGCGCATCAACAAAGCCAACCTGCTGTGCCGCTGCAACAGCTGCCAGCTCGCGGGCAACTTCAGCCGAAGCCGTGGTATGATCAATCAACAAGCTGCCCGGCGCCATGCTGGCAAGAACACCTTCTGCACCCAGCACTACGCTGCGCAAGTCATCATCATTGCCTACACAACAACAAACAATATCAGCACCTTGAGCCGCTACAGCCGGGGTTGGCGCCGCGGCTCCAGTATTTTCAGCAAGCCACTGTTGGGCCTTGGCTTGAGTGCGGTTATAAACAATTACCTGATGACCAACGGCCGCTAAATGTCGCGCCATGGGATAACCCATAACACCCAGGCCAATAAATGCGATTTGTGCCATATCTATGCTCAACTAATAAATAAGTAAAGCGGCAGTTTAGTGGCAGTGTGCAGGGAATACAAGGCGCCAAATGAGCCCAGCCCCGGCATGGGGGCGCGACAACTGTTAATCTGAGACCTTTGTACGATAGTTACTTTGTCCTGTGACGGCGTTAAAAACCTACTCAATCGGTCATTTAGCATATATAAACTCCCTCTTTGCGTGCGTTTTCGCCTTGTCACATAACACAATACCGCTCGTGCAAAGCCCTCAATCTATTGATTTTATTAGCTGTCAATGGCCTCAATGGGCTGGCAATAACAGCCTTACAAATGGTTTAGGCCTCCCTTAGGTCTGCGGCATAGCTGGCAAACACCACTATACCTTGCACAATGCCGCATTTAGGCCCTCAAATGGCGTTATTACCTAGATACATCTACAGCGCTTGCTATAGCATGCATTCATAAATAATATATGTCCGAAAGAGCTTTTGACTGGCACTAAAGCAGTTTCGATCTCTGTTGCAGACAATAAAAGAGAGTATTTACATGGCCTTGCGACTAGGTATTGATACAGGTGGCACCTATACAGATGCCGTATTGGTAGATGACAATAATGATGTTCTATTAGCCGTAAAAAGCCTTACCACACGACACGATTTAACGCTTGGCATTGGTGAGTCTCTACGCAAAATCCCCACCCAACACCTGCGCCATATTGAGTTAGTATCCCTATCCACCACTCTCACCACTAACGCCGTGGTAGAAGGCAATGGTGCCCCCATCTGCGCACTGCTTGCTGGCCTGAGCGAAACACAGGTAAGCAAAAGTGGTTTGCGGGATATTTTAGAGGACGAGCAAATTATTCGTTTGTCTGGTGGACATAACGCCAGCGGACAACAACTTCAGCAACTGGATGAAACCACTGCACGGACAGCCATTCTGGCCAATAAAGACAAGGTATCAGCCTTTTCTGTGTCGGCTCAGTTTGGTGTACGCAATCCTGATCATGAAATACGTTTGCAAGCATTAGTGCGCGAACTCACCGGCTTGCCGGTTACCTGTGGCCACGAACTGGCTACCAGTCTGGGCGCCCCTCGTCGCGCCCTCACAGCCAGCCTGAACGCGCGCATGATTCCTTTTATTCAGGCCCTGATCAAAGCCGTAGAAGCCATTTTGCAAGAACTGGACATCAGTGCGCCATTAATGATTGTCAAAGGCGATGGTTCTATGGTGAATGCCAACACTGCCTTGGTACATCCAGTGACCACTATTCTATCTGGTCCGGCTGCCAGTGTTATCGGTGCCTGCGCCATGTCCGGTGCTAAAAATGCTATTATTGCTGATATGGGTGGCACCACCACGGATATTGCTATCGTCACCAATGGTCAGCCGGAACTGGCCGCTGAGGGAGCCCGAGTGGGAGACTGGCAACCTATGGTGGAAACGGTCAAGGTCTATTCCATCGGTTTAGGTGGTGACAGTGAAGTCCGCTTCCATGGCGGTAACATAAAACTGGGGCCGCGCAGAGTGGTACCATTAAGCCTGCTGTGCCATCAGCACCCGCATATTCTGCTACGCTTGCAGGCTCACCTGAATGATATGCCCAGCCCGCGTCACAATCGCTTTATCACCCGCCTGGAGCATAATGAGGCCTTGCTAAAGCAAATGAGTGAGGCCGAACGCCAAGCCTGGGACCTGCTGGGTGAGGGCCCGGTAGAACTGGAAAGTCTGGTATTTGAAAATAAACACTTGGCCAAGGCCATGGCACGCCTGGAACGCAAAGGTATGGCCATTTATTCCGGTTTCACCCCTTCTGACGCGGCTCACGTGCTAGGCAAAAGTAGCCACTGGAATACGCAGGCCGCGCAACTGGCAGCGCAAATATGGTCACGTCAAATGCGCCATCTATATGGTTTTGGCAATTGGCAACAAGGCAATGCAGAAGAGCCTGCCGAACGGGTATTTAGCTTAATGCACGATGCCATTTGCCAGACTTTGCTGGAAGCCGGACTACATCAAGAAGACCTGCTCAATGAAGCCCGCTCGCGCCATCTTGCCGATCTAATGAGCAAACTTATTCTAAAAGCCGGCCGTAAAGATGACGAGCAGGCACTATTCGGCATCAACTTTGCCAACAGCCATCCTCTGGTAGCAGTAGGTGCACCTGCTGCCACCTATTATCCGCAGGTAGCAAAAAGCCTTAATATAGCGCTGAACTTGCCTAAATATGGCCATGTTGCCAATGCTCTGGGAGCAGTCATGGGGTCTGTAGTACAGCGCGCAGAAATTGCCATAACCCAGCCAACACAAGGCATCTTTCGGGTATTTAACAAACAACATCCTTTTGATTGCACGGATTTACAGGATGCCTTTAGCAAAGCCGAAGCACTGGTGACCGAAGAGGCATCGGCATTGGCCACTAATGCTGGTGCAGAGAATATCCAAGTACGTATTCGCCACAACAATAAACATATAATCTCGGAATTGGATGGTGAGCTATTTGTAGAAGCCAAAATAACGGCTATCGCAACCGGCAACCCTGACCTCAGTATACAGACTGGTCTGGAAGTATAACTCCCTATGCAGCGTCAGAAATTAACCCAACAGCTGCAAGCTTACGGCCTGCGGATACTGAGCCAGTTAGCAACGCCTAAAAGCCTGCAATCTGCCTATCCATGGGCCAAATCATTATTACTGATTGGCCAAGGGGCCCAAGGCTATTGGCGAGTATTTAGTCAGTCAGCAGAATATCAAGATGGCCAGCCAGACCCCATTGATCGCTGGAGCTTGCGTATTGGCGACACAGTTGCCAATACCAATGGCGGGGTGGCCCTATACCCTTTTACCGGACCACCTTACTGGCCGTTTTTGGCTTGGTCGCAGACCGCCGGAGATACAGGTGCCAGCCGCTTGGGCCTGCATCTCCATCGCACCTATGGGCTCTGGCATAGCTATCGCTTTGCCCTGCTATTACCTGCTGCACCCAAACCGATCACAACAAAAGCCTATCAAGCTCCCTGCAGCCGATGTGAGCAGCCGTGTGTGGATCAGTGTCCGGTGGATGCGTTTGCCGACCCGGGCAACTATCAGGTGGATGCATGTCGCCACCTTATACTTAATCAGCCAAACAACTTATGTATGACTCAAGGGTGTCAGGCTCGCCTGGCTTGCCCTGAAGGTCAGGGCAGCCATGAGCGCGCCCAGCATCAATATCATATGCAGATATTTGCCAGAGGGTAAGTTACAGATCTGCTACAAGGTTTGCGAACAACGTCCGGTCTGTTTTTCACGGTAGGCATCAAACTGCATAGCAATATTACGCAGAAATAAGCGTCCCAGTTCCGTCACAACTAACCCCGTGTCAGTCAAGGCAACAATTTCGTCGTCGATTAAGGCCTGCATATCCTGTAGGGAACTAGCAAAGTAGGCAGTAAAATCAATATTCAGTTCCTTGCTTAAAGCAGCAAAATCCAACTCTAATTGACACATCAAACGATTGATTACTGTGCGACGAATATCATCATCTGCAGTTAGGGTCACACCCTTGGATAAAGGCAATTGACCAGCATCCAAAGCAGCCTCATAGGCAGACAAATCCTTGTGGTTTTGACGATAAGCCTTAGGACTTTGTGAAACAGAAGACAGGCCTATGCCCAAAATCGCTTTCGATTCAGTCACACTGTAACCCTGAAAGTCACGTTGCAACTTGCCCTGATTCCAAGCCTGTGTCAGCTCGTCATCGGCCTTGGCAAAGTGATCCAAACCAATAAAGGTATAACCCGCCGACTCCAGTGCCGCCCGACTGTCCTGAAAAATATCCAGTTTTGCCATTGGATCAGGGAAGATATCACTGGCAAAAACCTTTTGGGTGGGTTTAAACCAGGGCACGTGGGCGTAATTAAACAAGGCAAAACGATCTGGTTCCAGCTCCAGCACCTCTTGGATAGTTTGCTTAAAACTGTCACGGGTCTGATGTGGCAGACCGTAAATAAGATCAACATTAATCGATGTAAAACCGGCTTCACGCAACCATTTCACAGCGTTATGATTACATGCCATTGGCTGGGGGCGATTCACCGCCTCTTGCACCACTGGACTGGTGTCTTGCACACCAATGGAAGCACGTTTTGCGCCCAGACGGGCAAAAGCCAATACCTGTTCCTTGGTAAGCCAGTCGGGTGATAACTCGACACTAATTTTCACATCCGGCGTGATTGGCAAATAGCAGCGCAAAAGCGCATTCAAGCGATCAATTTGTTTGGGGGTTAAAAAATTCGGCGTACCACCACCAAAGTGAATCTGGCTTACTTGCACATGCTGCAACTGGCCACGCCACAGCAACATTTCCTTGGCCAAATAATCCAAATAGCGATCTGCTTTATCCTGCTTGCGGGTAACGATCTTATTACAACCACAAAACCAACACATGGTGTGGCAAAAAGGCAAATGAATATAAACAGATATGGGATCCTGCTGGGCTTTAACATCCTGTAAATACTGGCTATCCTGAAAACCATCGGCAAATTGCAGTGCGCTTGGGTAGGAAGTATAGCGAGGCCCGGCTAAACCATATTTATTGATAAGTTCAAAAGAGACCGGTACTGCTTGCATATATTTGACCTTTTACAATCAATTAAAAAAAACCCCCTTCGCAGGAGCCAAGGGGGCAATAAGAAGTCCGCAAGAGACAACATTGAGAGTAGTGCAACGAATGCACAAGGATAGCTTACGATGTTCACCCATAGAGAACCTTGACCTTCGTCATTAGTTCTTATTGTTTGCATGAAAATCATCCAACAAATCCCAAAAACTCAGCTTTTTGGCCAATACCGATTTCACTTTTACTAGGCATTAACACAATACCATTGGCACCAACGGCCTGCACCGCGGTGCCAGCAGCCTGATCTTTACAGGGCTTTACTCGTAAACCCCGCCCACCAAACTCACTTACCGCTAAAGCCAGACGATCAAAGGGACTTGAGTTATCTAATTTGCGTGACGTTGTCACCTTTTGTAATCTGGTTTGGCGCCCCAATTGCTGCCTAATCCAGGGCTGTATTAACCAGGTGGCCAAGATCATTAATTCCTGCTTTAATACGGGCAAAACCAGCACTAGCTTATCGGCCAATTTACCCAACAACAACTGCTGACCGTCGGCTAAAACGACCTCATGCAGCCCACCATAAAGCGACTCTTGTATATGGTTCCAGTCCAACTGTGGTATATCGCCAGCCACCACCACCAGAGAGGCTGTACTTTGTTGCACCATAGTTACCAAACTATCACTATTGTTCTCGTGCTTACTAGACCAAGTGTGCCAATCCACATGAGCCCCCTGAGTAGCCTGAGTCAGCCAACAATGGCAAGCTAATGGCTCTTGCGGGTTAGATGAAAATAAGGCAACACTAATACTTGGTGTAGGATGGATAGCAACCTGAGATAAACTTAATTCGGCCAGAATTGCCAACAAAATATTGTTTATACCCTGCCCAGCCTGAGCAATGACATGGCCCTGACGGGCAAATTCAGCCTTAGTCATAATATTCGACTTGGCTGTAACACTCTCATGCAAACGCAATTGATAGCCAGCATACATACACTGCTCTGGACTGATAACAGTATCAGCGCCCATCGGCAGACGCGCACCTTTAACAATTTGTGCTGCACTGCTCATGGGCAGTTGGATAGCTGTATCATCCACAGCCGGTGTGCGTACCACAGGTATTATCTGGTCTGTACAGGCATCTTTATGACGAATGGCATAACCATCGGTTAAGGCGACACTAAAAGGTGGAATATCTTCAGGGATCAAAACATCTTGGGCTAAAACTCGATGCAGCGCCTGTTGCAAAGGCACCGTCTCCACTGCTGCCCGCAACGACTGCTGTAAAACAAACTCCTGCGCCTTATGCAGACTCAAAGTTTGCCCCCACTGTTTATCTGATGTTAACCCTTGCATCAAAGCCATATGCTAAACCGTCATTCCCTATTTAAACTGACATCCATTTATTATCTTCTGCACCACTTATTGCCACCTGCTAAAGCAGCCAGACATCCCTGTATTGAGCCTGAGGCAGGTTAAGAAAATCATGATTGGCATCAAGTCTTATCACACAGCACCAAGAAGATAGCCAAAAAATTGATCTGTCACCATGTTTTGCTTATTAATTTAACTAAAGAGGGGGAGTATGGTGGCAGGCCTGTGACAGCTTACAGAAAGCCTCTGTAAATGCATCATGGTAAGGGCCATAGACTATGGCAATCGCCTACTTACCTGCCACCAGAAGAGGTTACAAACCCTGATGATTAGGTTTAAAGAACATAGGTACCACACAAATAAACATAACCACAAAGGCCAAAGTCCAGCTTAATTGGCTTAGCAGATAGCCAAATGCTAGCCATTGCGGTAACAATAACGGCGTTAAAATACGCAATACTGCTCCTAACAACATTGGCACCAGAGACCACCATAGCCATTGACGTGACTGGCGGACATTGCGGCCAGTATGACCCAGACTGACACGCAGCATCATACCCAAAGTTATCAAACCAAAGGCCCCCATAGTCCAGGAGTGCACTGCCACAAAATGCCATAGAGGAAACCAATAGGATAAGGCCAACAAAACACAGCCCAAAGCAATCATCACCAAACCCAAATACAGGCTCCAAAGTAGTGGTGCACGCCAAATACTGACATCATGCCAACCCACTAGACGCACACCCAATACCAATGCCAGAGCACCAGCCACCAGCGGCATCACTAATTGATCTGGCCACACAAAGAACACTATCAACAAGGTGAAAAATAGCACCATAGATGCACGATCAACCCACACTGGTGTGGAGAGCTCCACCTTACCACCACTGGCGGCACGTACAAAGAATGGATATACCCGACGTAAAAAAGTCAGCAACAAGGCAATCACAGTAAACAATCCAAGGTAGATGCCCGTCTGGGCCCAAAACTGAGTATTGGCCACTAATCCCAGAGCACCTATGGAAACACCTATATGACCTGCTAATAACAACACCAATTTTGACATAATACCGCCCTGTCGCCACTGTTTAGTAGCGGCAATGGGGCGCATAAAGACACCAGCAAGCAAAATCAAATAGACACAATCTGCCACGGTTCCCAACCAAAGCCAGCTACCCCCCAGCAGCCAACCAATACGCGCCAATAACCAGGCTAGCAGCATGGCCTGTAAAACTCTGGGAGACGCCGTTGGCCGCCCAGTCCAGTTACCCACAGCGGTAAGCAGAAAACCAGCTATTACGGCACCGCCATAACCCCATAGTAGCTCATGTGCGTGCCACCAATAGATCGACAAATGACCAGCATCAATAGTCCAGAATCTAGTTAAGGTCAGCAACCAAAACAGCATATTAACTATGGCATAGGTCACTGCTGCAGTAAAAAATACCCGAAAAGCTTTACTCCAATAGGCCGCCATTCCGTATTTGGGTTCTTCAATATTTAGCATTTACTATCCTAATAAAAAAATGTGCCGATAATTGTCTATTTCTAGCAGCCGCCACTATGCCCTAAGCCACATTGCTAGGCCCTGACCAATATCAACTATACCAGTAAACCAGCCACATTATATGGCAACCTGAGGCGCACGATCAGTGCTTGTGAACGTCTTACAGCCATAACTTAGAGATTGCACCAAGACACGCTTGGCAAAACCAAATTTTTCAGCTCTTTACCAGAGCAGCTCTGAACAATTTATCCCACCCCATACCCCCTAAAAATTTAGCCTTAAAGCCGTTGCCGCCAACAGTACTTTTGCCTAACCTTAATAGCAAGAATTAATACCCATACTTTGGAGAACACCATGAAAGTAGGATTTATCGGCTTGGGAAATGTCGGCAGCAAGTTGTCTGGCAGCCTGCTGCGCAACGGCTTTGAGGTGATGGTACGCGACCTGAATCAGGAGTTTATGGACAGTTTCGTAGCTCGTGGTGCCATAGCAGCCGAATCACCCAAACACCTAGCCACCACCTGCGATATCATCATTACCTGCCTACCCTCTCCTGCCGCCTGTTCTACAGTTATGGAAGCTGAGGATGGTGTATTAGCCGGACTCAGTGCTGGCAAAATATGGATGGAAATGAGCACCACAGATGAAAGTGAGGTGCGCCGTATCGGCGAGCTGGTTAAAGCCAAGGGTGCAGATCCTATAGACTGCCCAGTGTCCGGTGGCTGCCACCGAGCTGATACGGGCAATATCTCTATTTTTGCCGGCTGCACCCGCCAAGCCTTCGACCGTGCCCTGCCCGTGCTCACCACCATGGGCCGGCGCATTATCCACACAGGCGATCTGGGCACAGCGTCCAAGCTAAAGGTAGTTACCAACTACCTGGCTACCGCCAACCTGATTTCTCTAGCCGAAGCGCTAACTACAAGTAAGGCCATGGGTCTGGACATGAATGTCACCTATGCAGCAATCAAGGCATCATCGGGAAATTCATTCGTCCACGAAACCGAATCGCAAGTGATCCTCAATGGCTCTCGCGAAATCAATTTCACCGTTGACTTGGTGCTCAAGGATGTGGGCTTGTTTGATACCTTGGCCAAACGCGAAGGCATGGAACTGGATCTAGCGCCTTTATTGGTAGACATTTTCCAGCAAGCCCAAAACGACTATGGAGCACGTGAAAAGTCCCCTAATATTATCCGCCGCTACGAAGAACCCATGGGCCTGCACGTACTGGGCAAAGACTTCCCGGCAGACATGCTGGATGATGAGCCAGAAGAACCTGGCTACGAAGTGCAAGTGTCTGGCCGTCAGGATTATTGAACCCCTGCCATTGCCAAATCTTTACTCCCGTCATTACGAGCGCAGCAATCTCTTGCGCACAAGTGCTTACTGCAAGAGATTGCCATGGGCCTGCAAACCCCGCACTTACTCAACTGGCTCTAAATCGTTCTACCACGGCGGGTACATTGGCGAATTCTATTAATATAGGATTCTTCCAACTCAAGATTTAAGAAGGCTCGATAGTTTTCACCACGATCAATCTGATTTTTGCCAAGCGCTTTGTACAAGTCATGGGGTGTAACAATGGTTTTGGCTACTGTGTTGGTATTTTCAGCATAGCTGGACCAACGATATTCACCAATAAAACTGACAATACCAGTACGCACCGGGTTATTTTCGATATAGGCATAGCAATAGAGTAGATAATCTTCATCTTCAATCACACAGTTCTGAAAGCGCCCGCCCCACAAACTGCCAGTATAGCGATATTTTTGGTTAAAATACTGTGCATACTGCTGCGCTATCGACTGCATCATTTTTGATAAACCCTTATCAGCCATGGGAGTGGCAAGCAAATGAATATGATTATTCATCACCACCCAGGCATGTATCAATACCTGATACCTAGCCGAGTATTGGCTCAATAAAGACAGATAGTGAAGATAATCGTGCGCGTCAAGAAAACAGCTTCTACGATTGGCCCCATGGTGGATCACATGTTGCGTCATACCAGTGGGAGAATAGCGAGGGAGTCTAGGCATACTACTTCCTTTTAGTACCAGTTCAGCTTAAGTTTAGAACAAAAAATCCGTTTCGCCAGATTTATTCACTTGGCTTTAGGGGCAGCCTTGTTACAGGGAAAATCAGGTGGCTGCAATCAGTGTCTATTTCATGTACAATGCGCGCCTGATTAACTGTATTGATGGGATTATCATGACAGACACACCTACCGCACAAGCACCCACTCAAGATGAAAAGCTGCAAAAGGTTCTGGCTCGCGCTGGCATTGGTTCACGCCGAGAGATGGAACGCTGGATTGCTGCCGGCCGAGTGATGGTGAATGAAAAAACAGCCGCTCTGGGTGATCGTGTAACCTGGCGCGACCGAGTTTCTGTGGATGGCAAGCCAGTAGAGTTACAGTCTGCCAAGGACACCCAACGCCGAGTGCTGATTTACAATAAGCCCGAAGGCGAAATTGTCACTCGATCAGATCCTGAAGGCAGGCCAACAGTATTTGACAAGCTGCCACGCCTCAAGGGTGAACGCTGGATTGCCGTAGGCCGCTTGGACATAAACACGGCCGGCTTACTGCTATTTACTACCGATGGTGAACTGGCTAACGCTTTAATGCACCCGGCCTCACAAATTGAACGGGAATACGCCGTACGGGTTATGGGCCATGTCACCATGGATCATGTCAATGCAATGCATCAGGGCGTCTTGCTGGAAGATGGCATGGCGCGGTTTACCGACATTCAGGAATTTGGCGGTGAAGGCATCAACTCTTGGTATCATGTCGTGATTATGGAAGGTCGCAATCGGGAAGTAAGACGCTTATGGGAATCTCAGGGCTTGCGTGTTAACCGCCTTAAACGTGTGCGTTTTGGTAATGTCTTCCTGCCCCCGGCATTACGCGCGGGTATGTGGATGGAAATGCCACAGACAGATATGAATGGCCTCAGTCAGTTTGCCGGCTTACGGCCTAAAAAAGCCCCTCGACGCTTACCAAAAGAGCAAGAGCGCTTCGACCGCCAAGCCAAGCGACAACGCACCAGACGTCACGCCTAATCAGCAAACGCCATTGCTGACTAGGCCACTTGCCTGTGCTTCTGACAATGAGGCATGTTGCAGAGGTTGCTTAGTGCACTGTGTCCTCTTCCAGACTTTCATCCTGCATGGCCTGAAATTCCTGCACCATTTCTGCCAACTCCTGCTGCTCTGGTTGGGGACCTCTGGCCGGTGCCATGGAAGCGTCATCCCAAGTTTCCAATTCATCCAGTTCTGGCAGATCACTGAGCTGTTGCAGATTAAAATGGTCAAGAAAGATTTTGGTAGTAGCAAACAACTCGGGGCGGCCCGGCACTTCTTTATGACCAATGCCACGAATCCAGCCACGCTCTACCAACGTACGCACTATACTGGAACTCACTGCCACACCCCGAATGGCTTCAATTTCACCACGCGTAACAGGTTGTTGATAAGCAATGATAGAGAGTGTTTCCAATAGTGCCCGAGAATAGCGCTGAGGCTTTTCTTCCCATAATTTCGCCACCCACTTGGCATGTGCTTGACGCACTTGAAAGCGCCAGCCACTTGCCACTTCAACCAACTCAAAACCGCGTTCCGCATAGCTGGCCTGCAGGTCTTTTAAAGCAGCACGAATATGTTTGCTGGCAACACCATCATATTCATCAAATACCTTGGCCAGTTGCTCAACAGTTAGTGGTTTATCGGCGGCTAACAATAACGCCTCCAATACGGGAGCTAGGTCACTGATCATAAGGGCATTTCCTGATTAGGAGTGTCTTTAAAGCCACCCAAACTAACATGAATTGGGCCAAACTGTTGCGCTTGTACAATTTGCACCAGCTTTTCTTTCACCAGCTCCATCATGGCCAAAAATGACACCACCACGCCCATGCGCCCTTCGGCTGGCTCAAACAGATTATGAAAATCAATCATATTCTCATCCTGCAAGCGGGTCATAATTTGGGTCATACGTTCACGCGTGCTCAGAGCCTCACGGGTAATATGATGATGTTCATACATATCAGCCCGTTTTAATACCTGTGCATAGGCTGCCAGCAGTTCGGCCATATCTACATCGGGTTGGGGGCGAGCCTGCTTAACATCAGGCATATCCATACGCACATAAAAACAATCTCGACCCATACGTGGCAATTGGTCTACCCGTTCAGCCGCATTTTTAAAGCGTTCATATTCCTGTAACTGGCGTATTAAACGTGCCCTAGGGTCTTCTTCATCCTCTTCTTCAGTAGCCTGTCGTGGCAATAGACTGCGACTTTTGATTTCTGCCAACATGGCAGCCATCACCAAATATTCACCCGCCAGCTCAAACTGATGCGCGTCCATCAGTTCGATATAGGCAATATACTGGTCGGTGATTTGGGAGACATCGATATTCATGATGTCAAGATTGTGGCGCCGGATCAGGTACAAGAGTAAATCCAGAGGACCTTCAAAAGTAGTCTCCAGAAATACTTGCAGGGCATCCGGCGGAATATAGAGGTCCACCGGGATAGCAAATTGTTGGCCTTGAACGAGTGCATCCATGGGCCTATTTTGTACCGCTTACGCCAGAACTGCAAGTGCTATGACAATGATAAAATAGCGATTTGATGGAGACCTGCCATGGCCTTTTACACAAGCCTGCAAAAGGGTCCTAAAATTGCTCCCACACAGGTCGGCAACGCGCCGGTAAACGGGGGTATTTGCCTAATTTTACCCATGGATAATCCGGGGAGTGGAAATCACTACCCACCGAGGCCATCAAATCATAGCGCTCGCAGATATTGGCCAAGTCTTCCGACATGCCATGGGGCTGGTTGCCAGTGCAAACTTCCAAGGCCTGGCCACCTGCCTCAGCAAAGGCTTCAATCATACGAATCCGCTTGCTGCGCGTCATATTGTAACGCCCCGGATGGGCCAAGACGGCAATACCGCCAGCCCCAAGAATCCACTCCACTATCTCCTGCATAGAGGGCCATAAACTGGACACATCACCCACCTTGCCTGCCCCAAGATATTTATCAAAGGCCGCAGATACTGACTTTACCATACCTTGTTTAACCATATAACGGGCTATATGTGGACGGCCTACCTGATTTATGCCAGCTTCCTGCTGCGCTCCTGCCAGAATATTGTCAAAACCACGCTTGTGTAATTTATACGCGATCCGTTCCAGGCGCTGTAAACGCACCTTGCTCTGGTAAGCCTCCGCATGCACCATGGCATCACTGTTAATATCAATATTTAACCCAACTATATGCACACCTACTTTAGACCACTGGGCAGATAGCTCTATACCGCTGATTAAACTAAGGCCTAAATCATCCACAGACGCCAGTTGATGGTGGGCGGCAACTGTATCATGGTCGGTAATGGCTAAATGAGTGATATTATTTTCTACCGCCAAATTCACCAACTCTAATGGTGATAATTTCCCATCAGAACAATTAGTATGGCAGTGTAAATCCAAGTGTGTCATATTAAAAAGTATATTAATTTAAATACAAATGTTTTAAAATTTATTTTCTTGTTAATTAATAGTTTTAATTAAAAAACTTATTTATAATTAAAATAGTTTTTAAATTTAAATTACTAATTCGGAAAACAACAATTCAGTTAATAGGCAACCCCCTTGAGGGAGCTGAGCAAAATTTTTAACATCGATACTATAGTCACCAAATAAAATATAACTTATTGATTTTATAATTAAAAATATTACTTACTATCCCTTGTAATAACAGACTTGTTAGTCTCTGCCGGATTGCCTTAAGAATTATAGCAAATCATAACTATATGGTTTTACTATTTATAAAATAATTTACAACAATCACGAGAAAAATGGATAACAACCTCTAATGTATTTATATTATTAGTTATCAATTTGTTCACGAACCTTGTAAATAAAACTGATTATGCAGTTCCCATATATTATATTTAATTTATTTGTAGAGAAGACTTTGTCCACTTCCCTTAAACTGAGACAGATATTATAAATAAACTTGATATATACATAAACTACGTCTATCTTTTATCATAGAAAAATGACCATACGGAGTAAATATGAATGAATTTATAGATATAGCACGCAACAAAAACCGCCTGCGGGCCGCTTGCAAAGATCTAAGTGTTGAGCAGATGCAAACCATGGTTGACCATCTAGGCGGCTTTATTGCCAAACGCAAAGAAGAAGAAGCCGCAGCTCAAGCGGCCATGGCAGAGCAGGCAGCAAAAAAGCAGGAAATTCTGGACGCTATGCGTGCAGCTGGCTTAAGTCTGGATGATTTTGCTGATGCTGAAGCCAAACAAGCACGCCAGCCAGTAGCGGCCCAATACCGTATTACCGATGCCCATGGCGACAGCCATGAATGGTCTGGCAGAGGCCGCACGCCGAGAGCCTTTCAGGCTTATTTTGACCAAGGTGGCAGTAAGGATTCTTGCCGTATTTAAACATCCTATCGGGGCGTATATACACAATCTGCATGCAAAACTTGCATCTGTGGCAATATGGACTATCTTTTGAAGTGCGGAGTTTCTAATTACGGGGATTTACGGAGTATAAATCTTGAGGCAAAGTGAGACGAAAGGACAAGCAACTTTGCCAGCTGTCAGGATGACGGTTAACTGCTGATACAGGGATGTTGACGTAGCGTAAGAGGGAAGCGGTACCGCACTAGGGCCAGACGCAAGTCTGGCCCTTTCTTTTTATGCGGCTTATGCGGCAAAAAACTGCTTGCTGCAAGAGGTTACCAAGGATATGGCAGACTGCCTAAACTAGATGACCGCTACCGGTAGTATCTACTTCTTAAACACACCTACCAACTGGCCATCACTAACCACCAGCAAACGGGTTATCTGGCGCTGTTCCATTAATGCCAGGGCATCTTCCACGCGCGTATCTGGCGGCACACTGGTGGGATGCAGGGTCATTAACTCTTGCGCACGATGACTAAACACCTTCTCACCATATTGCTCCAGGGCCCGCCGAATATCACCATCGGTAATAACGCCCATGCCCTGCTCAGTGCTAACAATGGCTAAACCCAAGCCACCGCGACTCATGCGATTAATCAAACTTAGCACATCTTCATGCGGCTCAGTCAAAGGCAAGTTGCTGGTCTGCATTTCATCCGCAACGCGACGCAATAGACGCCGCCCCAAACTACCCCCTGGATGAAAACGGGCAAACTCTTCTGGTGCAAAACCACGTGCTTGCATCAAGGTCACCGCCAGCGCATCACCCATAGCCAGAGTAGCCGTGGTGGATGAAGTAGGTGCCAGTTGTAAAGGACAAGCCTCCTGATGTACAGCAATATTCAGATGCCAGTGAGCCGCCTTGGCCAAGCTGGAATGCGGGTTCCCCGTCATCGCAATTAAGGTATTTTGGTTGTCGCGCAAAAACGGCACCAGCTTCACTACCTCCTGGGTTTCACCAGAATTAGAAAGCGCTAAAAACACATCATCCGGGGTGACCATACCCAAGTCACCATGATAAGCCTCGCCTGGATGCATAAAGAAACTGGGAGTCCCTGTACTGGCGAAGGTGGCGGCAATTTTTTTGCCGATAATACCGGACTTACCCATACCACAAACCACCACCTTGCCCCGGCCTACCAGCATGGCCTCCACCACCGACACAAACTGCTCGTCTAACTGCTCAGACAAATCAGCCACCGCCTTGGCTTCTGTAGCAAACACCTGCCGCGCAATACTTTGGTAATCGGTTTTGTTCATCGTTATCTCATCAGTCAATATAAAAGCCTAGCCTACGGAGGCCTCTGATGCCTGCAGCATCGCCACTACCCGCGCAATATCTTCAGGCGCATCAATACCAGCATGCAATGGCCCCTGCCAGTGCATCATAGCAATTGGCATGCCCAACCACAAAGCCCGCAACTGCTCCAGCTTTTCCCACTGTTCCAAAGCACAGGGCGGTGTAGCCGACAACTGCTTCAGCTCCTTTAGTCGGTAAGCATAGATCCCCACATGACGGTAAAAAGCCTGCAGCGGCCATTGTGAGACTTCCAGATCACGGATAAAGGGTACGGGCGAGCGCGAGAAATACAAGGCGTGGCTATTGGCATCCACCACTAATTTAACCACATTGGGATTTTGTACCTCATCCAGACTGGCTATATCTACCATCACACTCGCCATTCTAAACTCAGCCTGCTGCATACAAAAGTCGGCAAATTGTTGCAACAACACTGCTTCAATCAGTGGCTCGTCACCCTGCACATTAATAATAATACTATTATCCGGCCAAGCCAAAGCCACGGCCATCTCTGCTGTTCTGTCTGTGCCACTGGCATGGTCGGCGCGGGTCATAGCTACCTGTATGCCCAACTGGCTAACAACAGCAAAAATGCGCTGATCATCCGTTGCCACCCAAACATCGGCCTGCGGCAAAGCGGCCTGCACCTGCTCGGCAACACGCACCACCATGGGTTTACCCAATAAATCCAGCAACGGCTTGCCCGGCAAGCGGGTGGACTCATAACGGGCGGGTATAACGACTTTTATATTGCTCATATCTTGTTAACCGAGATCTGTCTCACTTACTGTACCGCGCCAAATAGTCCGCTATACATTTCTTCCAAACCGATGCCCTGTTCCAGCAATATATGCTCGGCTACCTCGCGCGCCACGCCACCACCACCGACGGCCCTAGTAATATACTGAGCCGCTTCCATAGCCAGAGCATGGGCATCTGCTGGCGCATAGGCGCTGCCGGCGGCCTGCATAATTGGCACGTCAATCACGTCATCACCCACAAATACCACTGACTCCAAACCATAGTCTTGCTCTGTCAGCCAGATGTTAATGGCCTCCAGCTTATCACTGCAGCCAGTAATAGAAACATCAAACTTAAGCTGCGCTACTCGTGCATCCAGAGCAGCGCTGGCTTTACCAGAAACGATACCGACATGCATCCCATATTTCTGCAGCAACGCCACAGCCACGCCATCTTTGACATTAAAGCCCTTAACAGCCTCACCCTGTGGGCCAACCCACAAGGTGCCATCGGTAAGCACACCATCGACATCAAATAATACCAAACGTGTTTGCAAATTCATTCTCCGTTAGCAAAAATGCCAATAGACTTGATTATTTAATCACCAACTCAGGCAAACTTTTGACACAATCATCAACAGCCTTGATCTGGGCCAAAAACGGCTCTAATTGAGCCAAGGGCAAGGCACTGGGGCCATCACAGCGGGCCGCATCCGGATCAGGATAAGCTTCCAAAAATAACCCCGCTAAACCCACAGCCATACCGGCACGGGCCAAATCCACTAACTGCTGGCGACGCCCCCCACTGGCATCACCAAGAGGATCACGACACTGCAGGCTGTGGGTGACATCAAAAATAATCGGGGCATCATCAGTGACATCCTTCATTACTCCTAAACCCAGCATATCCACCACCAGATTATCATAGCCAAAACTGCTGCCCCGCTCACACAGTATCACCTGATCATTACCATTTTCTCGACACTTGGTAACAATATGCTTAATCTGCCCGGGGCTCATAAACTGGGGCTTTTTTACATTCACCGGCTTACCCGCCCGGGCAATAGCGGCCACCAAATCAGTCTGACGCGCCAAAAACGCCGGAATCTGCAACACATCAGCCACCTCGGCTACCGCCGACACCTGCTCAATTGCATGCACATCAGTAATCACCGGACAGCCAAACTCTCGCTTTACCGCCGCAAAAATCGCCATACCCTCCTGCAACCCCACCCCACGATAGGAATCCATAGAGGAACGATTGGCCTTATCAAACGACGCCTTAAACACATAGGGGATACCCAGTTTTTGGGTAATATTGACATAGTGTTCACATACCGACAGAGTAAGGTCGAGATTTTCCAGCACATTAAGACCACCAAAGAGGACAAAGGGCGCCTTATTGGCAAGGGTGATATTATTAAATTGCATAGCACAAGGTATTGGTGAATAGTGGCTTGATTATAAGCCATATAAGGCGGGGGGCAACAGTTGTTGTAAAGTCATTCGTAATTTTGTCGCCTTACCCACTTTACCCAGGCTGTAGCGACGTGGCAAGCTCTAAGCTATTGATTATATTA
>JASMLZ010000034.1 GCA_030748435.1 Gammaproteobacteria bacterium
GGGTAGCCGTGTAGATAGAGGCCATTTTCGCCCAGAGACTCACCATGGTCACTGATATAAAGCATAGCTACATCGTAATCAGCCTGTTGCTGCAGCCATTCAATACTCTGCGCAAGGAAATAATCCGTATAGACAATGGTGTTATCGTAAGCATTGATAATACTCTGCCGGCTACAGGTGTCTAACTGATTGGATTGGCAGGTATCCTTAAAAACTTCAAAAGCCTTGGGGTAGCGCTTGTAATAGGCTGGCCCATGGCTGCCCATTTGGTGTAATACCAGCAGCTTGTCAGACTGGCTTTGGCTTTGCGTTAGCCATTGTTTGGCCTTGGTTAGCATACCAAGGTCACGGCATTCCGGATTGCACAGGGGATTGAGGGCCGGTGTCTTTAAGTCCATATAGGTCACTCTATCGGCAACCCCTTTGGAGCTGGAGTTATTATCCAGCCACAGTATATCGACACCGGTCTTGGCTAAAATATCGAGCAGGTTTTCAGTATATTTGGCTTGCTGTTTGTCAAAGTTACTACGCTGCAGATAGGAAAACATGCAAGGTAAAGAATAGGCCGTTGAAGTGCCACAAGAGGTCACTTGATTAAAGTTTACCACACCCGTTTGCTGGGCGAGTAAGGGGGTGGTATTACGACTATAGCCATTAAGACCAAAGTGATCGGCACGTACGGTTTCACCCACTACCAAAATGGTCAACTTGGGTTTGTCGTTGGTTATGCGCTGGGCCTCAGGCGCGATAATCTGCAAGGCTTGGGGCTGGTCATAAAGACTGTTGCTTTCGAACAAGCGGTAGGCCCCATAGACCGGTGCTATGGGGTTGCTGTAATAACGCAGGATTTTTTCTTCGCGCAGGTAACTGGCAAAGAAGTCAGCATAACTAAACACTGCCACAGCCAGCAGCATACCGGTGACTAGTATGCTGGCTAAACGCTTATATAACCTTTGTTGCCAGGGGCTAGGTTGGGTAGGGGTGCTGAGCACTAACCAGGCGGGTAGGATACCCAGAAGCAACATATAAAATAGCTGCATAGGGGCCAGAAGATCGCGGATTTCCCCGGCATCAGTCTTCAGACTATTATCGATCATATCGGCGTCGATAATAATATTGTAGGTATCAATAAAGTAGGCAGTGGCAGAACTTGAGACCAGTACCATGGCCAATAGCCAGCGCACCCAAGGGCCTGTGGTCAGGATTAATAACACTATCAGCAATAAGCCAAAATGCAGCCCGCCGATCAGGGTCACAGGTTCCCAGGTATAGGTGCCAGAGCTATAAGCGTTAGTTATATTGGCAAAAAAGCGGTTGTTATGAAAAGCCGTAATAAACAGGCTTACTAACAGGATTAGGCTAGTTTCAGAGAGTTTGGGCAGGGATATTTTCACAACAGGATACCGGATTTTTGGACACCATGATTTTATCATTGCTTATGGGACAATATAAATACATACAGGTTCGACAAAATCCATAAAAGGCAGTTTTTGTTGCATGCAATCATTGTTAGAATAGCTATATAAAATCATGGTGCGGGCATTTATTATAGAATTGCCTTAAATATTAGGCACCTTTCAGGCATCTAGCCTCGAGATCAATAATGCCCAACTATACCAGCGCGCAATATACCGCTCTACAAGACCAAATTCGTCACTATAATCACCAGTACTATGTGTTGGATAACCCCACGGTGCCCGATGCAGAATATGATCGTGCTATGCAGGAGCTGCAGGCTATGGAAGCCCAGCATCCACAGTGGATTACAGCAGATTCACCCAGCCAGCGCGTAGGTGATGTGCCGCTGGAGGCTTTTGCACAGGTGCAGCATGTAGTGCCTATGTTGTCTTTGGATAATGCCTTTAATGGGGCAGATTTGCAGGAATTTGACCGGCGCTTGCGGGAGCGTTTGCATAAACACACAGGCCGTGATGTGGACGCCGAAGTTGTCTATACCTGCGAGCCCAAGCTCGACGGTATTGCTGTGAGCCTTACCTATATTAATGGTGTACTGGCCGTGGGCGCCACCCGTGGTGATGGCCATACGGGTGAAAATATTACCCAGAACCTGCGCACCCTCGATAGCGTACCCCTTAAGCTGTTGGGGCAAGATTACCCAGAAATACTGGAAGTGCGGGGTGAGGCCTATATGCCTACGGCGGGTTTTGACGCCTTAAATGCACGCCTAATTGCGGCGGGCGAAAAAACCTATGTTAATCCTCGCAATACGGCGGCTGGCAGTTTGCGTCAGTTAGACAGCCGCATCACGGCTACGCGCCCACTGCAACTGTGTGCCTATAGTCTGGGACAGGTCTCTGATGCCACGGCTTTACCCCGGCAGCACTTTGATGTGCTCACCCAATTACAGTCTTGGGGGTTCCGTATTAATGCTGAAATGCGTCGTGTGCAGGGCATTCAGGCTTGTCTGGACTATTATCAGAGTTTGTCGGCCAAACGCATGCAACTGCCTTATGATATTGATGGCATTGTGTTTAAGGTCGATGACTTTGCTCTGCAACAAGAGCTGGGCTTTGTGGCCCGTGCTCCGCGCTGGGCCATTGCTCATAAATTCCCTGCCCAAGAAGAGATGACGCAACTGTTAAAGGTAGAATATCAGGTGGGCCGCACCGGTGCGGTTACCCCCGTGGCACGGTTGGCTCCGGTATTTGTTGGGGGAGTAACCGTCAGCAATGCTACCTTGCATAATATGGACGAAATCGCTCGTCTTGATCTGCATGAAGGTGACACAGTGATTATTCGCCGGGCCGGGGATGTGATACCCAAGGTTGTGCAGGCAGTGACAGCCAAGCGCATGGCCAGTGCCAAGCCTTTGTCTGCACCCCATAAGTGCCCCGTTTGTTCTGCTGAACTGGAACGGGAAGAGGGCGAGGCTGCCCTGCGTTGCCCCAATGGCTTTAGCTGTGCGGCACAAGTCAAAGAAGCGATTAAGCACTTTGTTAGTCGCAAGGCTATGGATATCGATGGTCTGGGCGAAAAGCTGGTCGAGGCTCTGGTCGATGCCGGCCATATACAACATGTGGCGGATTTATATAGCTTAAACCATGCCACACTGGCCAATATGGAACGTATGGGTGACAAGAGTGCCACTAATTTGATTAATGCTCTGGGTGCTAGCAGTGCAACTACCTTAGGGCGGTTTTTGTTTGCTCTGGGCATCCGTGAGGTGGGTGAAGCTACCGCGCGCAGCCTGGCTTTGCATTATGGCAAGTTGGAAAATATTATGGCCGCTACTGCAGAAGAGTTGCAATTGGTCGAGGATGTAGGCCCCATCGTTGCCGGTCGTATAGTTCATTTTTTTGCTGACCAGCATAACCAACAAGTCATTTACCAACTGCGCGCCGCTGGCATTAACTGGCCCGAAAATAAACCCACGCCAGCACAGGCCTTGCCTCTTACTGGCACCACCTATGTGGTGACAGGCACCCTCAACACCATGGGGCGAGATCAAGTAAAAGCCAAACTACAAGCCTATGGCGCCAAGGTGGCTGGCAGTGTATCGAAAAAAACCGACTACCTTATCGCTGGCGCAAAGGCCGGTAGCAAACTGGCTAAAGCCCATGATCTGGGCGTGCCCGTACTGGATGAAGCCGAGGCCATGGCACTGCTGGCCAAGTTGGCAGAGGCCTAATATATACAGCAGCAACAAGGCAGGCGATATCAGCACCATTGCCCTTCTTGCGAGGCAGCACGAAGAAGCAATTTTTTGGTATTATCCTGATTAACAATCACGCCATTGTCGGGGGTAGGCCTTCGACCTGAGCCCAGCTACGCCACTATGAGCCAATTTATTCAAATCCATGCTGAAAACCCACAAGACCGCCTGATTAAGCAAGCCGTAGAAATTATTCAACAGGGCGGGGTAGTGGTTTACCCAACCGATACCTCCTATGCTATAGGTTGCCATCTGGGTGACAAAAAAGCTGTTGATCGCATTCGCCAACTGCGTATGCTGGATGACAAACATGACTTTACCTTGATTTGTGAAGATCTAAGCCAAATTGCCAGCTATGCCCGGGTAGACAATGAAGCCTATCGCATCTTAAAAAGCCATACTCCCGGAGCCTATACATTTATCCTTAAGGCCACCAAAGAAGTGCCTAAAATGTTAATGCACCCAAAAAAGAAAACCATCGGTATTCGCGTACCGGGCAGCAATATTATTCAGGCTATATTAAAGGCACTGGGAGAACCCATGCTCACCAGTACCCTGATTCTGCCCGGTGATGACTACCCCATGACCGACCCTTACGATATCCGCCAAACACTGGCTGCCAGTTTGGATCTGATTATTGATGGTGGTTACTGTGGCATGGATGAAACATCACTGATTAGTCTGGTTGATGGTAATATCGAAGTATTGCGTCAAGGTGCCGGACGAGTGGAAGCGTTTTTGCCATAAATCTGCCATCATAAGGCACAAACAATAAGCCATTATTGCGACGAGCGCAGGGACGTGGCAACCTCTTGCAGTAGGCATAGGCACCTGCCAAGAGCTATAGGCACCTGCCAGTAGGAATAGGCACCTGCGGGAACAGATGGCTTGACTAAGTTCGCTTACAAGAAGCAAATAATTTAGACTCTTATAAGTCGTTTTTAACCAGCGTTATAAAAGGATCATTTAATGCAACCTTATTGGCTTTTACTACAAACCAAGCCCCGTGAAGAGCTGCGGGCCCAGCAACATCTGCAAAATCAGGGTTGTAGTATTTTTTGTCCCTATATAAAGGTTGAAAAAATCAGCCGGGGCAAACGCCAAATACAACAAGAGCCACTCTTTCCCGGCTATCTGTTCCTGCAGATACAGGATGAGCAACAACAAAGCACCACCTACACCAGTATTCGTTCTACTCGTGGAGTCAGCAAAATAGTGCGTTTTGGTGAGGAATATACCAAACTTCCCCAAGCCCTGATTGACAGCATACAGGCCAGAGTTAACAGTACACACACACCCTTAAGCAAAAACACCCCGCAACAAGGCGACAAGGTGCATATCAGCGAGGGGCCCTTTAAAGGTATGGAAGCCATCTATCAACAAGCCGATGGTGAAATGCGCAGTATGGTATTTATCAACCTGTTACACCAAGAGTCCAGCTTGATTATTGATAACACAGCCATTTCTATATAGCTATTTAACCCCCGTCTTGGCGAGGGCCGCAGGCCCGCGGCAATCCCTTGCAGTATAAACTTGTAGGAGAAAATGGTTTCCCTGCGCCGTCAAAGACGGGGTAAAGGGCCTAGCATGACCGAGTAAAGGGCTCTTAACCACAAGAATAAGCATTATTTGGCTTTCCTTAACAGCTTTGCGGCTATTGGTTAGGGGTAAAATCACTGTCTATGGCCTAAATAATCAGGTCAAACTTGATCTATCACCCCCAAAACCTCAGAATTTTTCTGATTTTTTGTGAAAACGCCATGTTTTCTAAGCAAAAAACGATAAATTGGCTACAATGGTAGGTGTTTAAATAATGTTGCCTTGGCTAGAAATTGCTTATTGCGAGGACTGCAGCGAGGCGATAATCCGTAACGTATTGATTATATTGATAATATATTTCGCGATTACAATAGCAAAGACAAACACACATTGTTTAGACCTTCCTTAGGAAGCTCTTGTGTATAATCCATGGAACCGAAGATACACTTTTACAGCTAGCAGTATAGAGTAATAGATTATTGGTAAGATTACTGATAGTATAAAAAAATATAGTTAGAGTGTGTATTTGATACCATGAAAGCCATTATTCCCGTTGCTGGACTAGGCACTCGCATGTTGCCAGCGACCAAAGCCATACCTAAAGAGCTGTTGCCCGTTTATGACCGCCCGATTATTCAGCATGTGGTGGAAGAAGCCATTGCTGCGGGTATCACTGAAATTATCCTGATTACCCGAAGTGGTAAAGAGGCCATCGAAAACCACTTTGATGCCCACTACGAGTTAGAACACCGTTTGGAAAAAAATGGCAAGGTGGTGGTGCTTAAGCAAGTAAAAAACATTATTCCTTCTTATGTGCAGGTGGTATCCATACGTCAGGAAGATGCCTTGGGCCTGGGGCATGCCATCTTGTGTGCCAGACGGCTAATTGATAAGGATGAGCCATTTGCCGTGTTACTACCGGATGTGTTGTTACTTGATCCGGCCGATGTGCCTTTGCATAGCAGCTTTACAGCCGCTGTGCGCAAAGCCAGACATACAGGTATTGGCCAGATTATGGTCGAGCAGGTGGCTGAGCAGGAGGTGGATAAATACGGTATTGTCGATATTAATGGTAGTCAACTGGCGGCAGGGGACAGTGCGCCCATTAAGCGTATGGTAGAAAAGCCCAAACCGGCTGACTCTCCTTCTAATCTGGCCGTGTTAGGGCGTTATATATTACCCCCCAGAGTAATGACCCTGCTGGAGGATATTGCCCCGGGTGCGGGTGGCGAAATTCAATTAACCGAT
>JASMLZ010000035.1 GCA_030748435.1 Gammaproteobacteria bacterium
ACCGGCATGCATTAGATCAAATGCTTTGTTGATATCGTCAAGCCCCATAGTATGAGTAACCATTGGATCAATCTTAATCTCACCAGCCATATAACGCTCTACATAGTCTGGCAGTTGACTACGGCCTTTAACCCCACCAAAGGCCGTGCCCCGCCAAACCCTACCTGTTACCAGTTGAAATGGCCGAGTACTGATTTCTTGACCAGCACCGGCAACACCAATAATCACCGACTCACCCCAACCCTTATGACAGCACTCAAGGGCAGAACGCATCACATCCACATTGCCTATACACTCAAACGAATAATCAACACCACCATCTGTCAGTTCTACTATCACCTCCTGAATAGGCGCATCGTAGTTTTTGGGATTAACAAAATCCGTTGCTCCGAGCATACCAGCCATGGCAAATTTATCTTCATTGATATCCACTACCATAATGCGGCTAGCGCCGGCCATTACCGCACCTTGCACCACACTTAAACCAATACCACCCAAGCCGAATACCGCCACCGTATCACCTGCTTGTACCTTGGCCGTATTCAATACGGCACCAATACCAGTGGTAATACCACAGCCCAGCAGACACACCTTGTCCAAGGGCGCGGCTTTATTAACTTTAGCCAGGGCAATTTCAGGTACTACAGTGTATTCTGCAAAGGTAGATGTCCCCATATAATGATACAAGGGTTTACCAGCTAATGAGAAACGGGTGGAACCGTCCGGCATCAAGCCTTGCCCTTGAGTAGCGCGGATAGCCTGACACAGATTGGTTTTGCCAGACTGACAGAACTTGCATGTACCACACTCCGGCGTATACAGTGGGATAACATGATCACCAACCGCAACACTGGTGACTCCTGCTCCTATTTCTTCCACAATACCACCACCTTCATGGCCCAGAATGGAAGGGAAAATACCCTCAGGATCAGCACCTGACAAGGTAAAAGCATCCGTATGACATACCCCGGTTGCCACCATACGTACTAGTACCTCGCCAGCCTGTGGGCCCTGTACATCAACTTCAGCGATAGTCAGGGGCTGGCCCGCGGCCAAAGCAACTGCAGCTCTCGATTTCATAATTTATCCTTTTTGTTAGTCAGTAACCCCGTCAGGTTACTTGTGCATAATCAGTTAACCAGGCTTGTAGTTGTGCACTTGTGCCTCGTATTACCACCCGATCACTTTTCAGCGCTAGCTGATAGTCATACATGGGGTCATAATACCTGTTAAGCAGAAACCGGATCCAATCTTTGTGCGCGTCATAATTATCCGTACGCGACTGTTTGTCCAGCGCCTCGGTAAGTAAATTTTGTGCCTGCTTATAGGCTTCCCCACCCAACCTTTTACGAATTTTATAAAGACTGTCTTGTAACCCTTGTGCCAAGTGTTCAAAGGCCTGCTGATAGTCAGGCAAACGGGCTATACGTTCTGCCATGGCGGCAACAACATATTCTGCCAATATACGCTCTACACGCGCTTCCAGATCATCTTCGAGTACCAGTATAGGCGACTGCTTGAGTTTTGCCTGTAGGCATTCCGGGAGCATACAACGGCCAATTAAACGACTTTCATCTTCAAATGCTACAGCCTGATTACCAGCCTGAGCCAAGCCCAACAGGCGCTGCGTCAGAGCACTTTCAAAGTCTATTTGGCTGGGTTGCGGGTCAAACTGTTTGCCAAAGCTGGAACCTCGATGATGAGCCAGATGCTCTAAATCGACATAGCGGGGAAAACCCGCTAACACAGTGGTTTTGCCAGTGCCTGTACGGCCACTTAAGACTAGCGCCGGCAAATCCCTTACCAGAGTTTCAGTGCGGTTTAAGCAGTACTGGCGGAGGGCCTTATAACCGCCTTCCACCAAAGCCACTGGATACCCGGCTGCAGCCAACCATTGTTGGCTAATCCGTGAACGTAGACCACCACGAAAACAATAAATAACCGTATCAGGTCGCTCTTGCAACTGTTTTATCCAGGCCTCAACACGGAGGTGTTTAGTCGTTCCCTGTACCAGTTGATGGCCCAGTTCAATAGCGGCCTGCTGACCTTGTTGTTTATAACAGGTACCCACCAGCTCTCTTTCATTATCGGTCATCAATGGCAAGCTAACACTGGCTGGAAAAGCCCCCCGGGCAAATTCAACTGGCGCCCGCAGGTCAATCATGGGCCGGCCTGACAGCAGCAGCTGATCAAACTGCTCAGTCCTGATAGGTGCTGGCAAAGACATCAATTTATTTGCACCCAGTGGGCGGCAGCCTGCTCTGGTGCTTGCAGATGACCAATCCAGTGTACCGGCAAGTTATGTGTTAACAATAACTCAGCCACCTGCTGTTTGGCATCTGCCGCCACCGCCACCAATAAGCCACCGCTGGTTTGTGGATCACACAGAATTTGGCTTTGACGATCCGTTAAGTGAGGCAGGTATTGCCCATAACTGGCATAATTACGGCCACTGCCACCCGGCACCGCTTGTTGCTGCAGATAGTAGTCCAAATTAGTTAGTAACGGCACGCTGGCCTCGTCAATACAGGCCTGTAAATGACTACCCCGACATACTTCCAGCAAGTGTCCAAGCAAACCAAAGCCGGTAACATCAGTCATGGCATTGACACCATCTATGCCAGCCAAGCTGGCGCCAATACTATTTAACTTGATCATATTATCGCGCGCCACGTTTTTGTCTTCGGGACGCAATATGCCCTTTTTCTCGGCCGTCGTTAAGATACCAACACCCAAGGGTTTGGTTAGCAGAAGACTGTCACCGTCGCGAGCTTTATCATTACGCTTAAGCTGGTTAATAGTAACCCGACCAGTCACGGCTAAACCAAATATGGGTTCCGGTGCATCAATACTATGGCCACCTGCCAGACTTATACCAGCGTCGCTACAGACGGCACGGGCCCCATCAATAACCAATCCGGCAACCTCAGGTGCCAATTTATCCACGGGCCAACCCAGAATAGCAATAGCCATCAAGGGTGTACCCCCCATAGCATAAATATCACTGATTGCATTGGTAGCAGCCACACGCCCAAAATCGAAAGCATCATCGACGATAGGCATAAAAAAATCTGTGGTACTGACTATCGCCGTACCATCACCCAGATCAAACACAGCAGCATCATCACGACTATCATTACCCACCAGTAAGCGAGGATCATTGACCATGCCCGTCGCCGGCAACTGAGTCTGCAAAATCGTATCCAGCACCTGGGGGGCAATTTTGCACCCACAACCCGCCCCATGGCTAAATTGGGTTAATTTAATTGTCACACTGCATCCTTTTAAATCTGCTCAGGCAAGGGTTTATTATCTGCCCTGCCCTGATGGAGTTCAACCTTTTAGTTGGCACAGAGTCACTTTACAGACATGGCCTAAAGCAACTTTGCAAACCGCATTAAGGTTAATCAGCCTTGGGGTTAAGGTCAGCTTGATAAATCCAGCTTATCTTGCTGCTGCCACTCAACCACCAATTCCCTTGTTAAAGCCACAAATTGTTTGTGGCTCAGGCTTGGTTGCCAACTATGGGCCAACCAGATCTGGGCTTTGCTGCTATGCTTGGCAATGCGCAGTAAATGTTGATAAAGATAGGGTCTTATGGCGTATACATTACCCTGAGCATTACCCACCTGCGACAATAGTTTTGCCACCAACGCATTTGGTATTCCGGCGTAGGTTGGCCTAACCAGAGTTAATATTGCCGTGGCTAAAGGAGACTGCCAAGCCTGTTGTAAACCAGCATAATAATGAAAAAAATGCGCTTGCAGTAGCTTGGTGCAACACTGGGCTGCTGGGGAAATGGGCAATACCACCTGCAAACTGGGTAATGCTGTGGCCGTATCCAAACGCTGACCCGCCCACACTGGCTGATACCCTGATGCCAACCAGAAGCGCACCACATGCGGCTCGGCGGCAAAACTGGCACCCAGCCAATCAGTTTGCTTATGCTTACCATAGTGCTGGCATAGGTGACGTAATATAGTGGCACCAACTCCCTGCTGCTGCACCTGTGGATGTACTGCTATACGCTGAATACGTTGCATATGCAGACCAGCCGCCTCTGCAATGCCTGCTTGTTGTGCCAGTATCTGGGCCAGCAAATGGCCTGTTAA
>JASMLZ010000036.1 GCA_030748435.1 Gammaproteobacteria bacterium
GGTGGTGATTTTCTAACTATTGTGTAGCGCTTGATCACATTAAGGCCAGGTTAAGCCTGGTCTTTTATTATTCTTAAAAGGATCGTTTTATGTCCCTGAATTTGCTTGCCGATACACGTGTTCATGGCGGCCAATTGCAACGCTTTAAACATTATTCCGCAGCTTGTAACAGTAATATGGTCGGTGCCATCTTTTTGCCTTCCAGCATTAATAATAAAGCAGCGCCAGTATTATATTGGTTGTCTGGCTTAACCTGTTCTGATGAAAATTTTAGTCAAAAAGCTGGCGCCTTTGCTCTGGCTGAGGAGCTGGGTTTGGTGTTGGTAATGCCGGATACCAGCCCGCGTAATCTGGGTTTGCCAAAAGAAGATGATAGTTACGATTTAGGCAGTGGCGCCGGCTTTTATGTAAATGCAACGCAGCAACCCTGGGCCGAAAACTATCATATGTTTGACTATATTAATGAGGAATTACCAGCCTTTATCAGTAGCCATTTTGCGGTTACGGAACAACGTTCAATTAGTGGTCATTCCATGGGCGGACACGGTGCCTTGATTAGTGCCCTAAAACAGCCGGGTGTATACGCTTCGGTTTCGGCCATGGCGCCTATTTCTTCTCCCAGCCTGTGCCCTTGGGGTACTAAGGCTTTTACTGCTTATTTAGGCACCGATAAGGCAACTTGGGCAGCCTGGGATGCTAACCAGCTAATACAGGCTAATCAGGCACAAGGCATAGCGCCACAAGAGTTATTTATTTGTCAGGGCGATGCGGACCCATTTTATCAGGAACAATTGCGGCCAGAGGTATTTGCTGCTACTTGTGATGGGGTGAATTATCCTTTGTTGTATCAATGTCGTGCAGGCTATGATCATAGTTATTACTATATTAGTAGTTTTATTGGCGAGCATTTGCGTTATCATGCACGTTATTTGGGCTTGATAGTATGAATAAATCCCCACGGCAAACTCGTCATGGCAATATGGCTCGTGTTTCCAAGCTGGCTCTGGGCGAGCAGGCTTTGCCTGTGCGTTTTATGTACAAAACTGTGCCGGAGCATGCCAATGATACCGGTTGGCGTTTGTTTACGGGCTACGAAACGGACGAGTTTCTGGCCGATTTTGATAATCTGGAACCCTTCCCCCTAGAGCCTTTGGTGGCAAAAGATGCCAGTTTGGATGCCTTGTTGGACAATAATGCTGGCAGTGTCTGGGAACGCTTGCCTGGGCAAGAATGGCAACCTGTACATGACTTTGAAATACCTTACGAGGAAGTTGATGTAGAAGTTAGCAACGACCCGGATAACCTGTTACAACCTATCTGGAAGTAGTTTGCGTGCTGTTAAACCATCAACAATATAATGCCGGTAAGGGTGTTCCTTTAATTGTTATACATGGCTTATTTGGCGCAGCAGACAATTGGCGTAGCCATATTCTGCGGTGGAGTGAAGAGCGTCATATTGTTAGTTTGGATCTGCGTAATCATGGCCGCTCAGGACATGCAGATGATATGAGCTATCATGCGATGGCGGCTGATGTCGTTGCCTTAATGAGCTCTCTCAATATAAAACACGCCCATATATTGGGCCACTCCATGGGTGGCAAGGTTGCCACACAGATGGCTTTGGATCATCCGCGCTTAGTTAGCAGTTTAATCTTGGCAGATATTGCTCCGGTGCCTTATGGCCCGCGTCATGGTGACGTTCTGGCAGGATTAAATGCTGTTGATACAAGCACTTTGCAAAGTCGTAAACAGGGCTTGGAAATACTCGCAGCTTATATTGATGATATCAAGGTCTGTCAGTTTCTTATCAAAAGCCTGTACCGCAATACAGCTGGAGAATTTGCCTGGCGCTTTAATTTAGCCGCCATAGAGAAGCAGTATCAGAATATTAGTGCAGCCCCGCAAGGCTCATCTTATACAGGGCCTGTATTAGTCATTAAAGGCGAAGAGTCGGCTTATATTCAGCCTGAGCATCGTGCGGCCTTTGCCAAGTTTTTACCCAAGGCACAATTAAAGGTTATGACCGGTTGTGGGCATTGGTTACACGCTGAGAAGCCTGATCTGTTTGTGCGTTTGGTGTCTCGCTTTCTGCAAGCTTTAGCGTGACGGGCGGGGCTCGTTTATCTATGCGAATCCTATTGTTATCTGCTTATGATGCTGATAGTCACGCTTATTGGCGGCAACAGTTAGTGAGCGGCTTACCTGACTATGATTGGACCCAGCTAGTGTTGCCCGGACGTTATTTTAATTGGCGTATTCGTGGTAATAGTCTGCAGTGGGCATTAACTGAGCGGCGCACACTGGAACAGCACTTTGACTTGATAATTGCTACCTCAATGGTGGACTTATCAGCTTTAAAAGGCATGGTGCCTAATTTGGCCAGCATTCCCAGCATGGTTTACTTTCATGAAAACCAGTTTGCTTATCCTGTACAAAAGGAAGGCTATTTGGAACCCATGATGGTCAATCTCTATAGTGCTGTCTGCGCTACGCATATCGTTTTTAATAGCGCCTATAATCGTGATAGCTTTCTACAGGGAGTAGAAAGCTTGTTACACCGTTTACCGGAAAAGTTGCCGGCCAGTTTGATTGCAAACTTGGCCGCTAAAACGACACTGTTGCCGGTTCCAGTTAGCTTACAGTCTAAGCCAGCACAGTGGGTCAGGAGTAAGGCAGAAGTACCACAGCTGGTGTGGAATCATCGTTGGGAATATGACAAGGGGCCGGAGTTGTTGCTGGCTAGCCTGCGCGAACTAAAAAGGCGTGGCATCAAGTTTAATCTACACTTACTGGGCCAGCAATTCCGCCAACAACCAGAGGCATTGGTGACTTTGCAACAAGAATTCGCAGCTTGTTTGGGGCACACTGGCTATATCGATAGTCGTATGGAGTATGAGGCATTATTGCAGCAAGCAGATTATGTGCTGTCTACCGCTAAGCACGAATT
>JASMLZ010000037.1 GCA_030748435.1 Gammaproteobacteria bacterium
GCGGCTATAAAAAAGATTGTTTACAGAAGATGAGTGATGCGCCTTTGACTGACTGCCCCGAGTGTGGCGAAGCAGAATTTACCAAGCAGGTAAGTGCCCCAAGCTTCCGCTTGTCAGGTACGGGTTGGTACGAAACCGACTTTAATACCGGCGCAAAAAAGAATTTGGCTGGCGAGCGTGAGACCAGCAGTGCCAGTACTAACGACTAATTTAACGAACTCTATTTAGGAAATTAAGCTATGCGAAGCCATTATTGTGGCGAATTACGTGCCAGTGACATCAGTGCCGATGGCACCCAGCAGATAACCCTCAGTGGGTGGGTGCATCGTCGTCGTGACCATGGCGGTGTTATCTTCTTGGATCTGCGTGATCGTGAAGGTATTGTGCAAGTGGTGTTTGACCCGGATCGTGAACAAAGTTTTGCCTTGGCTGATGCCTGTCGTAACGAATTTGTGGTACAGGTAAGCGGCATCGTGCGGGCGCGTCCTGCTGGTACCGAAAATGCTGATATGCCCACGGGTGAAGTAGAGGTATTGGGTCAGGAGCTGGTTATCCTAAATAAATCTGATACGCCACCATTCCAGTTGGATGAACATCAGTCCGTAGGTGAAGACGTGCGCTTAAAGTATCGTTATGTTGACCTGCGCCGCCCCGAGATGGCACACAAGCTAAAGCTGCGCTCCAAGATTAGTACCTTTATTCGTAATTTTCTCGATCAGCACGGCTTCTTGGATATTGAAACGCCTATCCTCACCCGTGCTACTCCTGAAGGGGCGCGTGATTATCTGGTACCTAGCCGCACCCACGATGGTCACTTCTTTGCTTTGCCGCAATCACCACAGCTGTTCAAGCAGTTGTTGATGGTGGCGGGTATGGACCGTTACTACCAGATTGCCAAGTGCTTCCGTGATGAGGACTTGCGAGCTGATCGCCAGCCAGAGTTTACCCAAATTGATATCGAAACCTCCTTTATGGATGAAGATCAGATTATGGGTTTAACCGAACAAATGGTGGTGGAACTATTCCGTGACCAACTGGATATTGATCTGGGTGAATTCCCCCGTATGCCCTATGCCGAAGCCATGGAAAAGTATGGCTCCGACAAGCCTGACTTGCGTATTCCATTGCAACTGGTGACGGTTGGTGATCTGATGCAAGAGGTGGAGTTCAAGGTATTCTCTGGGCCCGCTAAAGATCCCAATGGCCGGGTTGCTGCTCTTAAGGTACCCGGTGGCAACAGCATGACCCGTAAACAGATTGATGAATATACTAAGTTCGTCGGCATTTATGGTGCCCGTGGCTTGGCTTATATCAAGGTCAACAATAAAGCCGATTTGGAAGAAGGCTTGCAGTCACCGATTGTCAAGTTCCTGCCTATAGAAGTACGAGCCCAGCTCTTGCAGCGTCTGCAAGCAGAAGATGGCGACCTTATCTTCTTTGGTGCCGATAGTGCGAAGGTGGTAAACGAAGCCTTGGGTGCTTTGCGTTGTAAAATAGGCGAAGATTTGGATCTGATGACCTCTACCTGGGCGCCTCTATGGGTAGTGGACTTCCCTATGTTTGAAGCCACCAGTGATGGCGGTATTACTGCTATACATCATCCATTTACGGCACCTTCTTGCAGTCCGGAAGAGTTGGCTAAAGCACCTTTAGAAGGTCTGTCTCGAGCCTATGATATGGTGCTTAACGGCACTGAGTTGGGCGGTGGTTCTATTCGTATTCACGATCAGAGCATGCAGGCTAAAGTGTTTGATTTGCTACAAATTGATGCAGCAGAGCAGCAGGAAAAATTTGGTTTCCTATTGGATGCACTGAAGTTTGGTTGTCCTCCTCATGGTGGCCTGGCCTTTGGTTTGGATCGTTTGGTCATGCTGATGACTGGCTCCAGTTCTATTCGTGAAGTGATTGCTTTCCCGAAAACCCAAAGTGCTGCCTGTGTCATGACTCAGGCGCCTGGCGTAGTGGCTAACAAGCAACTGCGTGAGCTGAATATCAAGTTGCGTGAGAAGATCACAGAGAACGCTTAAATTAGTGTAAGCAGTATCAAGCAGGGCAGTGGTCGTGTGTCGTCCCTGCCCAATGACGGAGTAAGATAGCATGGCTGGTCATAGTAAATGGGCGAATATAAAACACCGTAAAGCGGCTCAGGACGCAAAGCGCGGCAAAGTCTTTACCAAAATCATTCGTGAGCTGGTAGTGGCAGCGAAAGAAGGTGGTGGTGAGGTAGCCGATAACCCCAAGCTGCGTCAGGTGGTGGACAAGGCCTTAGGGGCCAATATGAAGCGCGACACCGTTGACAAGGCCATTGCCAGAGGTGCAGGTGGTGCCGATGGAGAAAACTATGATGAGAAGACTTACGAAGGTTATGGCGTCGGTGGCATTGCTGTACTTGTTAAATGCCTGACTGATAATGTTAATCGCACCGTATCTGAAGTACGTGCCGCGTTTAATAAACATGGTGGCAATCTGGGAACCGATGGATCTGTAGCCTATTTGTTTAGTCATCAGGGTCAGATTCTGTTTAGCGCTGAGATTGATGAAGACGAATTGATGGAAGCGGCCCTAGAAGCAGGTGCCGAAGACGTTGTTACGGAAGAAGATGGCAGCTTTATGGTGCAAACCAGCTTTGCTGACTACCTAAGCGTGAAAGAAGCTTTGCTGGCAGCTGGCTTTGCCGGTGAAGGCGAACTGACCATGGTGCCGTCCACCAAAGTCGATCTGGATGTGGATGGTGCCAGCAAGATTCTGCGTTTGATAGATGTATTGGAAGATCTGGATGACGTGCAAGACGTTTATACCAATGCCGAGATCAGTGAAGCCGTGATGGAGCAACTGCCGGAATAGCCCCCTCGACCAATGGGGATAGACTTGATGCCAGTCTGCCCCCTTTGCCTGCCTGTTTTTACGTTTAACTGATATTCTCAAAAAACTACTGTGTTTTTGTACAGTTTTTGCTAGTATAACGCTCAAGCAAACTGTAATAGCGTAGCTTATGGCAATTATTCTAGGTATCGATCCGGGGTCTCGTATCACAGGTTATGGCATTATCAATGCCGTAGGCAGTAAACGTGAGTATATTGCCAGTGGTCATGTCAAAATTACGGGTGACGAACTGGCATCTCGTCTGGGGCAAATATACCGTGCTGTGGATGAAGTCATTGAAACTTATATCCCCCAACAATTTGCCATTGAAAGAGTGTTTATGGCGAATAATGCAGACTCGGCCCTAAAGCTGGGTCAAGCCCGTGGGGTAGCCATGGTAGCGGCGGTTAATCATGGTCTGCCAGTCAGTGAGTATTCGGCGCGTCAGGTAAAGCAGGCTGTAGTTGGTCAGGGAGCAGCGGAAAAGCAGCAAGTGCAGCATATGGTGGCACGTATTCTTAACCTGCCAGGTTTGCCTCAAGCTGATGCTGCTGATGCTTTGGCGATTGCCCTATGCCATGCCAACACCCAGGCCAGTCTGGTGCGTTTAGCCACTAGTCAAGCGCCGGGCAGGCGCCAACTGGAGCAGCATTTGGCGCAAATCAAACCCCGTGGCGTGAGTCGTGGCCGCATTCGATAATGACAACAAGAGTATATAACCCATGATAGGACGCTTGCAGGGCCTGCTGCTGAGTAAACTACCAAATCAGATACTGTTGGATGTGTCCGGAGTAGGCTATGAGGTAGAGATTTCTTTTAATAGCTACTGTCAACTGCCGGAAATCAATACCAGTACCTGCTTACATACGCATTTGATTGTGCGGGAAGATGCGCACTTGTTGTACGGTTTTGCCAGTCAGGACGAGCGCGCGCTGTTTCGTTTGCTGATAAAAATCAATGGGGTTGGCCCCAAGCTGGCTTTGTCTATCCTGTCTGGCATGGAGGCACAAGCACTGGCAGCCTGTGTACAACATCAGGATGTGGCTGCCATGGTAAAAATTCCCGGGGTTGGTAAAAAGACTGCCGAGCGCCTAGTCATGGAATTACGCGATAAGATGAATGACTGGCAAACTGTGGCAGGGGAGTCAGTGGTGATATCTGGCAAGCCTGCCCCAAATTTGGCCGACAGTGCGCAAAAAGAAGCAGAAAGTGCCTTGATTAATCTTGGCTATAAGCCTGTACAAGCCAGTAAGGCTGTCGCCGCGGCAGTAAAAGATAATCCCACTGGTGCCAGTGAAGATCTGATTCGTTTGGCCCTTAAGGGCATACTCTAAACAGTTGCAGACCAGGAACTAAGCATGATAGAAGCCGATCGATTTGACTCGCCACTGCAAGCCACCAGCCAAATGGGTGAAGAGCAAATAGAACGCGCCCTGCGTCCGAAGTTGTTAGCTGACTATATTGGCCAGCCTAAGGTGCGAGAGCAAATGAGCATCTATATACAAGCTGCTAAAGCCCGTGGAGATATGGCGGGCCGGCCTGAGGCTTTGGATCATACCTTGATATTTGGCCCTCCCGGCTTGGGCAAGACTACTTTGGCGCATATTATTGCCAATGAAATGGGCGGTGAGCTAAAGAGCACTTCGGGTCCGGTGTTGGAAAAAGCCGGTGATCTGGCCGCTATTCTAACCAATCTGGATGCCGGTGATGTGCTGTTTATCGATGAAATTCATCGCATGAATCCGGTTATTGAAGAAATACTTTATCCAGCCATGGAAGACTATCAGTTAGATATTATGATAGGTGAGGGGCCTGCAGCCCGGTCAATCAAACTGGATCTGCCACCCTTTACTTTGGTGGGTGCGACCACCCGGGCAGGTTCTTTAACTTCGCCTTTGCGTGACCGCTTTGGTATTACCCAGCGGCTGGAATATTATAGCGTTGATGATTTGACGACCATTGTTGATCGTTCTGCGCGCCTGTCTGGTATGAAGTTAGATCTGGGCGGTGCCAGTGAAGTGGCTCGCCGCTCCCGTGGTACGCCGCGCATTGCCAATCGTTTATTACGTCGTACCCGAGATTATGCCGAGGTAAAATACGATGGTGTAGTCACCAGCGAGGTGGCTGATCAGGCCTTAAATATGCTCAGTGTTGATGATCTGGGTTTTGACCATATGGATCGCACCATGATGCTAGCTATCATTGAGCGCTTTAAAGGCGGGCCAGTGGGTGTGGACAATCTGGCGGCGGCGATAAGTGAACAGCGTGAAACGATTGAGGATGTTATTGAGCCCTATTTGATTCAACAGGGGTTTATTATGCGTACTCCCCGAGGTCGTATAGTCACGGATAAAGCCTATGCGCATTTTGGCTTGGCGCCCGTTGCCAAAGCCTAGCAATTTATTCAGCGGTCGCTACGCTTCTGGTAATGAGAGCCTTTTGCAGGGGTTGCCTATGAACTTTCTTTATCCATGTTACTCTTAATCATGGAAGAAAGTGAAAATTCAGTGGAGAATGATGGATAGTGCTTTCTAAATTAGGGCTTTATGGATAATATGAGGCCCGTATAAACAAGCTATCAAAAGATAGTGACAAACACACAATAAGGGGAATGTTCGTGGACGAAAAAATGTCAGTCCTGAGTCTGATTCTGAATGCCAGTTTCTTAGTGCAGTTAGTGATGCTGATTTTGTTAGTGGCCTCTGTCATGTCTTGGGTAATGATTTTTCAACGTCGGCGTGCTCTTGGTAGTGCCAAGCACAATCTGGTTAATTTTGAAGAGCAGTTTTGGTCTGGTATTGACCTGAGCCAGCTCTATCGTCAGGTGAGTGCCGAGCCTAATCTGGAAAGTGGTGCAGAAAATATTTTCCGGGCTGGCATCAAAGAGTTTACCCGTTTACGTCAACAAACCGATGCCGACGGTGATGCGGTAATGGAAGGTGTACAGCGGGCCATGCGGGTAGCCATCTCCAAGGAAGAAGAAAAGCTTGCAGCCCATTTACCCTTTTTGGCGAGTGTGGGGTCTGTCAGCCCCTATATCGGCCTGTTTGGTACGGTATGGGGAATAATGAATTCATTCCGTGGTCTGGCCAATGCCCATCAGGCTACTTTGGCTACCGTAGCGCCGGGTATTTCAGAAGCACTGATTGCTACAGCCATGGGTCTATTTGCCGCTATTCCCGCGGTTATGGCTTACAATAATTATTCCCATCGGGTAGAGGGGCTGATAGCCAGTTACGAAACCTTTGCCGAAGAGTTTTCCAGCATTTTACACCGTAAAGCCCACGCATCAGAACTGCAGGAGTAAGATATGTCTGGAGTTCGTCGCTCAAACAGTAAGCGTTACAAGCTGAACGCCGAAATCAATGTCGTACCCTACATTGATGTGATGATGGTGTTATTGGTTATCTTTATGGTGACAGCACCCATGTTGACCCAAGGTGTTAATGTTGACTTGCCACAAGCCAAGTCAGATCCGGTAGAGACCGATGAGCTAAATCAGCCCTTGATTGTTTCTGTGACCAAAGCAGGGGATTATTTTTTGGATTTGGGTGAAAACAATCGTCAACCAGTTACTCTGCAGCGTATTGGTGCACAGGTAGAAAAGATTCTGACGCGCGCGCCAGATACACAAGTTCTGATTCGTGGTGACCGCAGTATTGACTATGGTAGTATCGTGCAATTAATGACAGTGTTACAAAAGGCTGGTGCAGGTAGCGTTGGTTTGGTATCGGAAAGCCCGTGAAGTTAGATCGTAGCTATGTTCTGCCCGTGGTATTAGCGTTAGGGGTGCATATTATTGCAGCCCTGATATTTGCTACTGAATGGCAAATTATCCCCGATCAGCGGCCGTCGGTAGAAATCAAACAACGGGTAGAAGCGACACTAATTAATCTGGACAGTATTCTGGCTATGCAAAAGCAAGAGGCAGAGGCTAAACGCCAAGCTGCCGCCGCCAAGCAGGCAGAGCTGGACGCTAAGAAAAAAGCGGAAGCCAGGAAAAAAGCCGAAGCCAAGAAAAAAGCCGAAGCCAAGAAAAAAGCCGAAGCCAAGAAACAGGCTGAGGCCAAGAAGCAAGCTGAGGCCAAGAAACAGGCTGAGGCCAAGAAGCAAGCTGAAGCCAAGAAGCAAGCTGAAGCCAAGAAGCAAGCTGAAGCCAAGAAGCAAGCTGAAGCCAAGAAGCAAGCTGAAGCCAAGAAGCAAGCTGAA
>JASMLZ010000038.1 GCA_030748435.1 Gammaproteobacteria bacterium
AACCTAAACCCACAGCACCAGCCAAATAAATCAAACCTGTCATATCAATAACAAATGGAATAAGCGTGACCGCCAAGAGCATCATGGTATACAACAACACTTGCGCTTTGGTAAATTCGATACCATGGGTAACAGGCAACATGGGCACTCCGGCTTTGGCATAGTCATTACGTCGACGAATAGCCAAGGCCCAAAAGTGAGGTGGTGTCCAAATAAAAATAATCATAAACAGCAACAAGGCTTCAGTATTGACTGTGCCTGTTACAGCAGCCCAGCCCAAAACCGGAGGAGCAGCACCTGCAGCCCCACCCAAGACAATGTTGTGGGGCGTATTGCGCTTTAAAAACATGGTATAAATGACGGCGTAGCCTATCATGGATATAAGCGTCAACAAGGCCGTCAGAGTATTAACGAATACCAGCAACAACAGCATTGATAGGGCGCATAGCAGCAAGGCAAAAACAATGGCAGAGTTGGCTTGCAAATTGCCAGTTGGCAAGGGCCTATCTTTGGTGCGCTCCATAAGGGCATCAATACGCTTATCAACCCAGTGGTTTACTGCTGCACCAGATGCTGCAGCCAAACCGATGCCCAGGTTACCAAAAATAAAAACATCCAAAGGAGGAAAACCATCAGTCGCCAATAACATGCCCACAACGGCGGTAAACACAATTAGCAGCACTACCTTGGGTTTACATAACTCCAAGTATTGGCGCCAGTGCATGGCGGTTTGCGACTGTATTGTTGTTTCAGTCATCACCTACTCCTATTCTTATTGTCGGTGCTATTTGTTATCTTGTGTGAGTTGCAAATTATTGATTTGGCTCACAAATAAGACTTATTTAATTATGGGTTATTTTTTGACAATTGCAAATTCAAACAATAGTCCAGCCATAGACTACTACATATTAATAACCTTAAAGAGTCGCTCCATATCTTTTAGCAGACTGTTACGTGGCAGCTCTGCGTTATAGCTCATCATCACATTCAAGCGAGGATCAACCAGATAAATACTACCCTGCAGTTGTTTTTCCAAGCCAGCAAAGGTAGCAGTTAAATGTTCAACCGCTGCTACATCGCCGGTAATAACTAAAGTGCCCTGATATAAGTCAGCTAATTCCTGAGCCCGCTCCTGCCCCGCAGTCAACACCAATAGGCGTTGAATATGGCGGCGGTTAACAGCCTGTGCTCTGCGCGATTGCTGCATAATAATCAGCGCCTGCTCACATAACTCATCACAACCAGCAGCAACACTAATCATTAACCAATGGTCTTGAAGCGTATCAACTGCCAATAACGATCCATCATGTAACTGATAAGCCATGTCTGGTAAAGGCCGAATTGGAGATACCAAGTTGCCTTTATTGGAAGGGTTACCTACTTCCAGACTAGTACCAGAAAAAAAGAAATACCAGGCAACCAGATAAGGCGCCCCAAACAGCACCAACATGATAAGTAAAATACGACCACTCTTATTAGGCTTGGTGTGGGTGGACAAAACTACTTCTCCTTGGCATCTGAACGGTGGAAACTAAACATAACAAAGAATACAAGAGCAATACCGGCAAAGGCAAACCACTGAATAGCATAGCCAATATGCATGCCTACTTTACTATCATACACAGGCCAGTCACGCACCAGTTGGGAGTTATCAGCACTGGTCTGTAGCAACACAAAATCTGCCACAGGCAGGCCTGTTTGTATTTCCAGCAGTGCCAAATCAACATAAAACCAGACTTGTTGACTATTAGCATTGGCTGGCGGCAATCCTCCAACCATAACCGGCTTTGAGCGAGGTGCAGCAAAGCGGCCTGCCACCTGCAGTAAGTCTGGAGCAGGGGCCACTGTCGGCACCTGATCACGGCGTGCATGAGCAGCAATCCAGCCACGATTGACCAATACAACATAAGCATCTGCTATTAACATGGGCGTATAAACATAAAATCCCACTTTGCCCTTATACACAACATTCTCTAGCAAGAACTGATGCTCTGGCAACCAGGTGCCACGTAACACACCGTTAGAGTGCTGTACCTCAGCCAGGTCCTTCAGACTAACTTCAGCACCGGCTAAAACCAAAGGTGGCAAAGTCGAGCGAGAATCAATGGCCGACTGCAATTGCTGTTTTTGTTTGGCACGATCAAGTTGCCAATAACCAAAGCTTATTGTCATCAGCATAACTGAACCCAAAAACAGGGTCAGCCAAAACGTCGGCTTAAACTGGTATTTTTGCATGATATTTATTTTCAATAGGCTTTGGGAACCATTTATACGCGTGCTATTATGCTAAGGCCTACAATCTATCAATTAACCACGGACTCTGCATGTATAAGACCCTAATTATTATCAACTTAATTGCCGTACTTATCAGCTTGGCATTTGGTGGTTTTTTTCTCACCCAAGACGATAGTAGCAAGAGGCGTGTGGCGATTGTACTGACCATTCGCATCAGCTTATCCATATTATTGTTTGCCCTGCTGATTGCAGGCTACTTTATGGGCTACCTTAGCCCTAACAGCTCACCTTTGATCAGTCAGTAACTGCACTACAGAAAAGTGGGGTTAAATGCCAGGCACTTAACCCCACTTGCGTAATGTATACCAGCCTATTGCTGATCATTTTTGGTGTTGTTTACAACCAATAAACAAATACATACAAGGCCAACCAGACCACATCAACAAAATGCCAATACCAGGCTACTGCCTCAAAAGCGAAATGCTTTTCATGCGAGAAGTGACCTTTGGCGGCCCGCACGGTAATAACAGCCAGCATAATTGCTCCGATGGTCACATGCATACCATGGAACCCGGTCAGCATATAGAAGGTTGAACCATAAACCCCGGAGTTAAGTGTGAGACCCAAAGCATCATAGGCATGATAATATTCGTAAGCCTGAAAACCCATAAATACTGCGCCCAGAATAACCGTTAGCATCAAACCAAATACTAACTGAAAGCGACTGTCTTTCTTTAAGCCCCAGTGTGCCCAAGTAAGCGTAACACCACTGCTGAGTAGCAACAGAGTATTAATCATGGGAATACCACCGGCCCCCATTGGCTCAATCACCTGAGTATACTTTTCAGTATCCGGAGTATTTACCAAAGGCCAACTGGCAGAGAAGTTCTCCCACAACAAATGCGAACTACCCAAGTGACCTTCACCATCCAACCAAGGCATGGCAATCATGCGGATATAATAAAGTGAGCCAAAAAAGGCAGCAAAGAAGAAGGCTTCTGAAGAGATAAACCACATCATGCCCTGCCGGAAAGATGTATCCACCTGAGCGTTATATTTGCCTGACATACTCTCATCAATCACATCACCAAACCACCCAAAAAACAGGTAAGCAATACCCAAGGCTCCCAAGGCAACAATCCAAGGACCAAGGGATATATCATTGATCCAAAGTGCTGTACCAAATACGGTAGTAAACATACCGCATACAGCAATGATGGGCCAACGACTACCGTCGGGTACGTAATAATGTTCCTGTGAACTACTCATAGTGCCTCCGCTTATGCTCTGGCTAAGTGTTAAAACCGGTTTACCGATCAACTTATTATTGGTTACTTTTTAATTTACTATTTATTCAATACGGCTACGTTCTGTGGACCCTGTTGACCACCCTTGATAACACTGTCCCTGTCCAAATTCATAATAGTGTAGGACAGGGTTACCGTGGTGTATTGCTCCGGTAATTGCGGATCAATAACATAGGTCAATCCCATTTCTTTGGCTTCCCCTGGCTGCAGGGTTTGCGTCGTAAAACAAAAACACTCCACTTTTTTTATAAATTCAGTGGCCTGCCATGGTGTTACCCCGGGAATAGACTGGGTTGTTATCACCTGATCAGTATTATTTTTTAACAAATAGGTGGTTTGCATCTTTTGTCCGGGGTGCACGCTTGCACTGCGCAAGCTGGGTTTAAATTCCCAATCCAAATTACCATTAATAGTGGCATCAAACTCCAGTTTGATAAGCCGACTTTGATCAATTTGAATATCATCGGCATCTATACGCACACGTTTTTCCTGAGTAAACAGGCTGTTTATACCTGTTACATCACAAATCAGGTTATACAAAGGCACCAAGGCAAAAGCAAAGCCAAACATACCTACCACAATAACACTGGATATCAGTGCGGTACGGTATATGTTCTTTTGCTGCTGCTCCTGTTCTGGTAACTGTTGCGTCATTAGCGCACCCTTACCCCGCCAGTTCCTTAAGCGCCCAAAAAGGCGCCGCCAACCCGATTAAGGCGACCAGACCAATGATCCAGGCTAGGCGTAAATTAGCTTTACGGGTTGTTCCGTCAACTTTATTTATATGCGGATTGGCCATGTGCTTATCCCGTCTTAATGGTGATAGTCATGCAGCTGGCCACCATGGGCCAGCCCTTATTGGTTATCACTTCACTTCTGGTGGTGTTTCAAAGGTATGGAAAGGTGGTGGTGAACTTACTGTCCACTCCAAACCAGGTGTACCAGCCTGTGCCCCTTCCCAAGGCTTGGCAGGAGCCGGCTCACCACCCCTGATGGTCTTGATAATAATATACAGGAACAGCAAATGAGACAGACCAAAAGCAAATGCTCCCACACTGGAAACCATATTAAACTCGGTAAACTGCACCCCATAATCAACAATGCGACGCGGCATACCAGCCAAACCCGAGAAATGTTGTGGGAAGAAAGTCACGTTAAAAGAAATAGTAGTCCACCAGAAGAACAGCTTACCCAACTTCTCATCGTACATATGGCCAGTCCACTTGGGTAACCAATAGAAGACTCCGGCATAGAGACCAAACACCGCACCCGGTATCAAGGCATAATGGAAATGCGCTACCACAAAATAAGTATCATGATACTGCAAGTCAGCAGGTACTACCGCCAGCATTACCCCGGTTACACCAGCAAAAGCAAACATTAATATAATGGCAATTGCAAATAGCATAGGCGTTTCAAAAGTCAAAGAGCCACGCCACATAGTGAAGATAAAGTTAAACTTCATTAAACCAATGGGAATGGAGATCAAAATGGTACCAATCATAAAGTACTTGGTTGCCCATATAGACATACCGACAGTGTATTGGTGATGAGCCCAGACAACCATACCCAAAGTAGCCAAGAAGGCCATACCATATACCAGTGATTTATAGCCAAACAGCGGTTTGCGGGAGAAGGTAGGCACTACCATACCCAAGACACCGATTGAAGGCAGCAGGAGTACATATACCTCTGGATGACCGAAGAACCAAAACAGATGCTGGAACAAAACCGGGTCACCACCACCGGCAGCATCAAAGAAGCTGGTACCAAAATGGCGGTCAAACAACAGCATGGTCACGCCACCGGCAAAAGCTGGCATAATCAATATCAACAAAACGCCAGTGAAGAACCAGGCCCAAACAAATACTGGCATCTTCATCATCGTCATACCTGGCGCCCGCATATTTAATATGGTGGTGACAATATTAATGGAGGCCAGAATGGAAGAGATACCCAACAGGTGAATGGTAAAAATCAGCAAGTCCATAGACATGCCGGCCTGTAACGAAATGGGTGGGTACAGTGTCCAACCAGCTGTTACGGCCATGCCTCCACCAACCCAAGGGGCGACAATAGATAACACCAACATGAGAGCACCCGCTGGCAATAACCAGAAACTCAGATTATTGAGACGGGGTAATGCCATATCCGGTGCCCCTATCATCATAGGAATCATCCAGTTGGCCATACCAGCCGCAGCCGGCATTACCATACCAAAAATCATAATCAAGGCATGGTTGGTAAACATATTGTTGTAGAACTCTGGACTTACAAACTGCAAGCCCGGGCTAAATAGTTCAGCGCGTATCACCATGGCCATGGCGCCGCCCAAGAACAACATAAACAGAGCGAAGAACAAATACATAGTACCTATATCTTTGTGATTGGTACTAAATACCCAACGACGCCACCCAGTGGGGGCATGGTGATGATCGTGATCATCATGTGTTGCAGCAATACTAGTCATATTAATAACTCCTGTGGAATCCTGGTCTAGCGCGCGGCTTTAACGTCGGCTGGTTGCACCGCATCACCCGTATCATTACCCCAGGCGTTGCGTTCGTAAGTAATAATGGCAGCCATTTGCAGATCATCCAGTTGCGCCCCCCAGGCCGCCATTGCTGTACCCTGCTTACCATTAATAACGATATCCAGATGACCAGCCAAATCATTAAGGGCCATGTCACTGCCCGCCAAAGCTGGGAAGGCAGGAGGTAAACCAGCGCCATTAACCTGATGGCAGGCAGCACAGAAAGTGTTGTACAAGCCTTCACCCTCAGCCATTAATTCGTCTTTACTCCAGACCTTATTAGATGCTGCCAGAGCTACTGCCGCTTGCTTCTCGGCAACACGTTCGCCGATCCACCGGTCAAATTCAGCTCTGGACACAGCCTGCACTTCGATGGGCATATAGGCATGGCCTACACCACAGTTTTCCGCACATTGACCACGATAGACACCTTCTTTTTCGATAATAGTCCAGGTTTCATTGATATAACCAGGAATAGAGTCTTTTTTGACTGCAATTTCAGGCACCCACCAAGCGTGCAACACATCGGCTGCAGTGTGCAAAAAACGCACCCGAGTATTTACCGGAAGTACTAATGGATTATCGACAGTGCGCAGATAATCGTACTCACCCGCTTCTTCCTTGCTCTTTAGGTTACTGATAAAGCTATAGTCATGCTCCATATATTCATAGGTCCACTTCCACTGGGAACCTGTGACCTTGACGGTCACCTCAGCATCACCAATATTTTCAACCTGATCAAAAGTAGAGTTAGCGCGATCAGCAATGGTCAAGTCGATGCCCAATACCAAAATCGGCACCAACAACCAAGACCAAGTACCAAAGAAACCTTTATGAAACTCCTGATCTGCCACAGAACCAGTGGATTTACGAAATTTCCACAAGGTATAGCCGACCAATAAAATCACGATCACCATAATCCAAACCGCAACCCAAGTAGTCATCATATGCAGGTCGAATACTTCGCGGGTTAAGGGAGAAACAGGTTCAGGCAAATTGAGTTTCATCTCAGCCCAGCCCAGTGTTGGCAAACCAGCCAGCAAGGCGGGGATCCATAGTGCCCAGCGTCGGGACTGACGCTTGGGCCGCGGTAAAGATGCGAAACCAGGTTCAGACATCCCATACTCCTCATTCAAGTGCTGCAGGCGAGCAAACCTATGGCATACGCCAAAGATCCACACTTCTCCCCATCTAGCGGAAGTGCCTGTTATTTTTTTTATTTCCTGTATAGCAAGCGGCTTACACAGGCATTAATTTACTCGCCACTGACGATGTCAGCAGCGGGCAAAGCTTAAATAAGGATGCTCTTTGAAGCAGGCAGTGCATATGAGCCAATAAAAACAGCCGGCAATATGTGTAAATTAAATGTCGATGTCATAGGTGTTTCTTATTGTATCTATTGCTGTCTATTAATCTAATATTAAGGTGATGTCGCATTATTATTGTAAATCTTGTTATAGCCCTGATTTATGCAGGCTAAAGGTGCCAAGTCAATAGGATCATCTCAACAAAAATTTGACGCATATCAACTCGTTAGGGCGCAGCTTGCCACAAATTGGCGAAACAGGCAACGATTTATTCTACAACTTTGGTAACAGATGCTGATTGAGATCATTAAACACCCTAGTAGTACACCTGTCTGTGGATACCAGTTTGTCTGTCATCAAGCCGACAAAAGCTACTCATATCAACCTATGGCCTCCACGCATTCAGTGATCAGTTTAGGCCCGGCATAAATAAAACCCGTATAAATCTGCACCAATTTTGCACCGGCAGCCAACTTAGCTTTGGCATCAGCTCCATTGGTGATGCCGCCAACACCAATAATAGGTACACTCTCACCTAGTAGCTTATACAGTTCAGCAATCACTGTGGTGGCACGGTCTGTAAGAGGCGCACCACTTAAACCGCCTGTTTCATGACCATTGGCCAGATTGGCCACCCCTTCCCTGCTTAAGGTGGTATTGGTGGCAATAATGGCGTCCATCTGTTCTTGACGCACACATTCAGCGACCCCGGCTAACTGCTCACTGTCCATATCCGGGGCAATTTTAACGGCTAAAGGCACATAGCGACCGTGTTCCGTTGTTAGTAAAGCCTGCTCCTGTTTCAAACGTGCCAACAATTGGCGCAAAGATTCACCATATTGCAGGTCACGCAGGCCCGGCGTATTGGGAGAAGAAATATTAACCGTAATATAGCTGGCATAGGCGTAGACTTTCTGCATACAAATAAGATAGTCATCCACGGCATTGTCGACTGGCGTGTCAAAGTTCTTGCCAATATTAATACCCAGAATACCTTGAAAGCGCGCTGCTTTAACATTAGCCACCAGAGCATCAACACCGTCGTTATTAAACCCCATACGGTTGATAATACCCTTGGCCTCAGGGATACGAAATAAACGTGGCTTGGGGTTACCAGGTTGAGGACGCGGTGTCACAGTACCGATTTCTATGGACCCAAAACCCAAACTGGCCAGACCATCAATACAAGAGCCATTTTTGTCCAAACCAGCCGCCAAACCAACCGGATTGGCAAAGTGCAAACCCATCACCTCTACCGGCGCAGCAGGGACACTGGGAACCAGAGCAGGCACCAAGCGCAAGCGTGCAGCCGCAGATAGGGCCTCCAAAGTGACTTCATGAGCCGTTTCGGCAGACAATTGAAAAAGGATGTTGCGAGCAATAGAAAACAAGGGGTTACCTACAAATTAACAATATAACGGCGCCCATTATAGCCTAGTTTCTGCTAACCTTCTTGCTTGGCAGCCACATTAGGTACGACCGCCGATGCCAGCAAATAAGTGACAATATCAGGTAATGATTGTAGGCGCTTAATATTGACAAAGGCGGTGGCCGCTTCAGGATAAACCCGGCCCAATAAAGCCAGCCATTGCTTAACCCGGGCACCCTGAAAACGCTCAGGAACCTGAGCAGCAACACGTTCACAAAAGCCCAATACCAAAGGTTGTATTTGCGCCCATTGATAAGCGGCAAGTTGGGGCTGACAAATACTACGCGCCAAATCAGGCCGCCAAACAATGCCCCGGCCCAACATCACATCATCACAGCCACTAACCTGCCGGCATTGCTCATAGTCACGGCTCTGCCAAATATCACCATTGGCAATCACAGGAATAGATACTGCTGTGCGTATATGGGCAATCCAATGCCAATGGGCAGGTGGCCTGTAGCCTTGTACTTTGGTGCGGGCATGCACCACCAGCTCATTAGCACCTGCAGCTGCTATAGCCTGCGCATTGTCGATTGCCAAACTGGTGTCTTCGTAGCCCAAACGCATCTTGGCACTCAGCCATGCATCAGGCCCAATAGCTTCACGCACAGTCGCCACAATCTCCCCGACTCGAGCAGGATCACGCAACAAAATGGCACCTCCCTGACTGCGGTTAACGGTTTTTGCCGGGCAACCAAAATTTAAATCCACACCAGCAGAACCCAACGCCAGTGCACGCTGGGCATTTAACCCCAATGCCTGCGGATGGCTACCCAATAGCTGCACGCGCACGGGAACACCAGCGGGTGTTTTGCTGTCCGTATGCAACTCCGGACACAAACGATAAAATACGCGTTCGGGTAACAGTTGATCGGTAACCCGGATAAATTCCGTGACACATAAATCTATGCCACCAACCAAGGTCAAGCAATCGCGTAAAATATTGTCTGCCAAACCCTCCATAGGGGCCAGAATGATGCGACTCATAGGTTTTTTAGCTTATAATGCATGCCAATTAACAGTCATCGAGGAATCCAAATGTTTACCGGCATTGTACAGGGTAAAGGCCAGATCCAAAGCATCCATGAAGGACACGAACTACGCAGTCTGGTAATTCAATTACCAAGCGCCCTCGCCCAAGCGGTAACTATTGGTGCCAGTGTGGCGGTAAATGGTACCTGTCTGACCGTCACAGAACAACAGGATAATGCGCTATATTTTGATGTTATCGGGCAAACTCTGGCGTTAACCAATCTGAGCCAATTACAGACCGGCGATGAAGTTAATATTGAACGCTCTTTAAAAATGGGAGATGAACTGGGTGGACATATTATTTCCGGTCATGTCACCACCCGTATAAGCATTACCGAGGTTACCCAAGAGCAGGATAATACCAGCATCTGGTTTGCTCTACCTGAAGTACACCGCAAACATGTACTACCGCAGGGTTTTATTGGCTTAAATGGCTGCAGTCTCACCGTAGCCAAGGTGGAACATGACAGGTTTTGTGTGTGTTTGATACCGGAAACCCTGCGTATGACAACCTTTGGTCAAAGCCGGACCGGGGATCTGGTTAATATGGAAATAGACCATCAAACCCAAACCATCGTGGCTACAGTGGAGCGAATACTGGCCCAGCAGCAGTAAGCATACTTACAGCAGTGATAAACCAAGGGCTCATTAATCGAACCCCTGCTTAGGCCGGTGTGAACAATTTATAAATCCGTTCATTGTGAGTGCAGAAAAGCAACCCCTTAGCAATAAAGTCAACAGCTTAAAGATTGCCACGTCGCTACACTCCTCGCCATGACGAATGTTGCAGATATTCCCTAGTGGAACTCCAGTTTGGATTTGACCAAGGCAGCAATGGCCTCTACTTGAGCCGCTGAATCATTTAAACAGGGTATATAGCCAAAGCTTTTACCACCTGCCTGCGCAAAGGTCTCGGCAAAGCCCAAGGCCACTTCTTCCAGCGTTTCCAGACAATCTACGGCAAATCCCGGGCACATCACCTGTACCGTGCCTAAGCTATCCTTAGCCATCTGTTCCAATAAGGGTTCAGCATAAGGCTGCAACCATGTTTGCCAGCCAAAGCGTGATTGAAAGGCAATGGAATACTCATCTGCTTGCAAGCCCAGTTTGGTGGCTAGATGCTTAGCTGTGGTCTGGCACTGGTCAAAATAGGGGTCACCCTTACGGCGCGTAGCCTCAGGGGTGCCATGAAAAGACATCATTAGGTGCTCTGCCCGACCATGACTATGCCAGTGCTTGGTGACGCTAGCAGCCAAGGCTGCTATATGCTCATGTTGCTGATGGTAGTCATCAATAGCGATCAACTCAGGGGCATAGTTTAATGCTGTCACAGCGCGCTGGTAAGCATCATACACAGCTGCCGTGGTGGTGGTAGAGTACTGCGGAAACAAAGGCACCAATACTATACGCTTAATGCCCTGTTGCTGCATGCTGGCCAAGGTGTTGGCCATGCTAGGCTGACCATAGGTCATGGCCAGTTCAACCTGCCAATTCAGATTTTGCGACTCTGCCCAGGTTTGTAAATTGGTCTCAATAGCACGGGAATATACTTGCAAAGGTGAGCCATCTGGCCGCCAAATCTTGGCATACAGTGCAGCCGAACGAGGCGGCCGTTTACGCAAAATAATACCGCGCAAAATAGGTTGCCACAGCCAAGCCGGCAGATCCACAACCCGACGGTCCGAGAGAAACTCTCGCAGATAAGGCTTTACTGCTGCCGCTGTAGGTGCCGCTGGTGAACCCAGATTTACCAACAGCACACCCAGTGTATTATTCTTAGCTTGAACCATAATTATTGCGCCAGTGCCTTGCTCACCACTTCATATACGTCTTTGCTGGGCTGATTGGCCAAAATATGCTGCAACTGTTCACGTACCAGTGCTTGCCGCTCTGGTGTATGCTTCTTAAAGCGACCCAAAGGTTTGCTCAACGAAGCCGCCATCATAGGGTTAATCGCATTAAGCGCAATAATTTGTTGTGCAATAAAGGCATAGCCGCTGCCATCAGCAGCATGGAAATTAATCGCACTACGCATAAAACCACCCAGCACACTACGTACCTTATTAGGGTTTTTGATATCAAAAGCCGGATGCTGCATTAATGCCTTGACCTTGTCAATACGATCTGGCTGGTTAACCCCTGCCTGTAAAGCAAACCATTGGTCTACTACCTGCGCATCCTGTTGCCAACGACTGTAAAACTGGGCCAAGGCAGTCTCTGCAGCCTGATCATCAAGAGCGATGATAGCCTGCAAGGCAGCATTTACATCTGTCATATTGGCTTGTGCATCATATTGGGTCTGGGCCAAAGCAAGATGGGCTTCATCTCCCAAGGCAGATAAATACAGCAAACAGGTATTCTTTAAGGCTCGACGGCCAATTGCTTGACCATCCTGCGCAAAGGGCCCATGATCCTGACAACGGCTATAGCAGGCTTCCAGTTCAGCTTGCAGATTTTGGGCGATATAGGCACGCACAGTTTCCCGGCAGGCATAAATCAAATCCACATCGACCTGATCCTGCATTTCAGCAAGGTAAGCTTCGCTGGGTAATAGCATCAAGCGTGCCACCAGCGCTGCATCCAAATCAGTATCAGCAAGGAAACTGGCTAACAGCGCCAATAACCTATCATCGACAGCATCACCCAAACTTACTTCATCCATAACCTCCTGCAGCGCCTGTAACAGCAGGCGTTGCACTGCTTCCCAGCGATTAAAGCCATCATCATCATGTTGAGCTAAAAACAGCAATTGTTGCTTGCTATAAGGGTAATCCAGTTTGATAGGTGCTGAGAAACCACGTAACAGCGAGGGTACAGGCCGACTGCTAACACCAGTAAAACAAAAGGTCTGTTGCTCTGCCGTCATGGCAATCACCGCTTCGTTGGCATCACTACTAAGCACACAGGCTTGTGCTGGCCAGTGAGGCTTAAGTGCTTGTCCTTGCGCATCCAAAAGTGCCATGCGCAAAGGAATTAGAAAGGGCAACTTATGCTCAGCTTCCGGTGTGGGTGGCGTAGACTGCTGCATATGCAAACGATATTCCTGCGTTTGCTGGTTATATTCGTCCCACACCTTAACAGTGGGTGTGCCAGCCTGACAGTACCAGCGTTTAAACTGGCTCAAATCAATATCACTGGCATCTTCCATAGCGCTAACAAAATCATCCGTAGTCACAGCCTGACCATCGTGGCGCTCAAAGTAAAGGTCACTGCCTTTACGGAACATTTCAGGCCCCAACAAGGTATGTATCATGCCAACGACTTCAGCGCCTTTTTCATACACTGTCACAGAATAGAAGTTGCTGATCTCTATATAGGATGCTGGACGAATGGGGTGGGCCATAGGACCACCGTCTTCAGCAAACTGTGCGGTGCGCAGGACAGTGACATCATCGATGCGTTTGACCGTGCGCGAGTAGATATCTGCCGTATATTGAGCATCACGGAACACCGTAAAGCCTTCTTTAAGACTAAGTTGGAACCAGTCACGGCAAGTTACCCGGTTGCCCGACCAATTATGAAAATACTCATGGGCAACGATACCTTCAATACGTTCAAACATGGCGTCTGTGGCGGTATCAGGATCAGCTAGCACACAGTCAGAGTTAAAGATATTCAAACCTTTATTTTCCATGGCTCCCATATTAAAGTCATCCACGGCCACAATCATAAACAGATCCAGGTCGTATTCGCGCCCATACACCTGCTCATCCCATCGCATGGACCGTTGCAAGGCAGCCATGGCATGCTCACATTTATGGCTGTTATGGGCTTCAACAAAGATATGCAATGCCACTTCTCGGCCCGAACTGGTGGTAAAGCTATCAGCCTGCAGTACCAGATCACCAGCCACCATGGCAAACAGATAGGCGGGCTTGGGAAATGGGTCGTGCCATACGGCAAAATGCCGGCCCTGCTCTTCATCACCCTGCTCTAGTGGATTGCCATTAGCCAACAATACCGGGTACTGACTCTTGGGGGCACTAATGCGGGTGGTAAACACTGACATGGCATCAGGGCGATCCAGATAAAAGGTAATATTACGGAACCCTTCTGCCTCACACTGAGTACAGAACATGCTGCCAGATTGATACAAACCTTCCAGACTGCTATTGTTTTGCGGCTCAATCAGGCACTCAGTGCGCAACTCAAACACTGCTGGACAGTCCGGTAGCACAAGATCGGTGCCCTCTCTACTATAGCTATTGGCAGCCAACTGCTTGCCATCTATGCTGACGCTGACCAATTCCAGCAACTTGCCACCATGCAGTTGCAAGTGGCTACTAGCGGCTTGGCTGGCAGGATTACGGCGCACTTGTAGGGTGCTAATAACCCGGGTTTTGTGGATATCAATATGAATATCCAAATAAGTGGTATCAATAATATGACTAGGCACCTGATAATCTTTCAGGTAAATAACGGGTGGTTGTTGATTCATGCGCTTAATTGCACCAAATAGGAAGAATATTTACGAATATTAATCACCCGTTGGGTAAAGATCAGATACTGGCCTTTAATGCCCATTAACTGATCTTGCAACACGGGTTCTTTGTCTAAATTGTGAGAAATAATTTTAGCAGGATACTGGGTAACAGGATAATTTATGTGGGTTGGCATATGCTCCAGCCAAGTATAATCCTGATCGGCAACGGCAGACAATAATACCTGCAGTGGTGCAGCCGCTTGCTCCAATAGACGATCACGCTCAGCCAACAGGTCAAGGGATGGGGCATCTGCCTTGAGCAAGGTTCGCCAGTTGGTCTTATCGGCCACATAGTTTTTTAATAGGGTTTCAACTTGCCCCGACAACTTGCGGGTCGCCACCTGCATAATAGGTACCGCTTGGCTGGCACCCTGATCCAGCCAGCGCGTAGGCATCTGGTTGACTCTGGTAATACCTACTTTCAAGCCACTGGAATTAGCCAAATATACCACATGGGGTTGCATACAAAACTGCTCACCCCAACTACTATCACGGCAGGTACCTGCATGATAGTGACAACGTTCCGGGCTCATAATACATAAATCACACTGGGGCAAGCTTTGCATACAAGGGTAACAGTAACCCTGAGCATAGCTTTTACGCGTGCTACGCCCACAATGTTGACAATGAATCTGGCCCAAATGTTCAAGCCGCAGGGTTTTACCAAGTAACCCATTGACATCAATAATCTGATCTCCCAGATGTAATTGATAAGCTACTTGAGCAGCAGGTTGAGAAGTTGTGGCAGCCACCATTTTACGCAGGTGGCCTTGGGCTAAAACTGGCATTAGTGGATGTTAAGCACTTGATCAGATGACGCTTTAGAAGACTCACAATTGTCTTTGATAAAACCAGAGTGTTCTTCGGGCGGCAAATGCATTGCCTGATAGCGCAGCACAGCTTCCATACAGGTGTCTTTTTGAGCCTGACTCAACTGGCGACCATCGGGCCATTTACCCAGTTCAAGGGCCTGTTTCAGCCGTTGATATATGGCGGGCGTCATCTGCTCTAATAATTGATCGTATTGCATATTACCGGTCCTGTTAAAGAAAGTAACCATCCTGCCAAGATCTCAAACACAGCGGTTACTTATGCGCTGAGGATTCTATCATGGACACCAAAAAGGCCAAAGCCAGACCTGCTAGTAAACCACCCAAATGAGCCATATTTGCCATATTTCCTGCACCTATCATAGTTAATACACCGGTAAATCCCAGCACCAACCAAGCCAACATAAATATCACTATAGCCTGAGGCAAAAAGAACACTGGCCGATGCAGCCTATCCCACAACCAAATATAACCAAGCAGGCCATAAATCACCCCGGACAGACCACCAAACAGATGAGTCCCCTCCCAAGCTTGAGCCAAATTACTAAGCAAGGCTGTTACCAACAACAAATATAACAGACGCTGGCCAGACTGCCGTTGTTCAATACGCCGCCCCAGATCCCACCACCAAAGGCAGTTAAACACTAAATGCAAGGCACCAAAATGCAGCCAAACAGGTGTCAACAAACGCCATGGCTGGGTCAGTAAATGCTGCCAATCAGCAACCAAATAAGGCTCTGGCAATAATATCAACGGATAAAAGCTCAATGGCGCCACATATTCAAGGTCACTACCTAGGCCAGTTAGGAAAGCCAACACCAAGGTAATCAGCAACACACCTGAGGTTATCGGTGCCCTGCGCACAATAGCCAACCATTCCATCTTACTGGCAACATGCTGTTGGCTAGCCTGGGGCTTATCCGGTAACTCACCGCGTGCTAACTGCTGGCACAAAATCATAGCCTCTGATGCTTGCTCGGCATTTATTAGCCACAGTTGCTGCTCATCGCCCTGCTCTACTATTTGATGGGCAATATCACGCGCCCACAAGACTTTAGTCAAGGGCAACAAATTAACTGTAAGGGGAAAAGCCATTACCAAAATCATGCTAGCAATATATCTTCTTGAGGTTTATATATCAGTAGTGCGAGCATGCCAACCGAGCTTGGAGCGGCAGCGCTCGTAAAAATAATGGCTAGTGGGATGCAATACTCTGAGCCTAGCCTGATGTCGTTGCACCAGAATACGATCGCCATGTTCACAAGCAATATTTACCTGCCCATCAAAACTTAATACCGGTTGCGTTTGGTTGTCCTGCCCCAAGTGCAAAACCAGTTCGGCATCAGCCGAGATTACCAAGGGGCGGCTACTCAGGTTGTGGGGGTGCATAGGCACCAGAGCAATAGCATCCAAACCCGGATGCATAATAGGGCCGCCAGCCGACAGAGCATAAGCCGTAGAACCAGTTGGTGTAGCAATGATCAAACCATCAGCGCGATCCGCATAGACGGGATGCCCATCAATAAACAGATCATAAGCTAACATGCGTGCCGCTTGTCCCGGATGCAAAACGATATCGTTGAGCCCACTGCCACGCGCCACTTCCTGACCCTCTCGCATAACCTTGGCTGACAACATAAAGCGACTACTGGCCTTATACTCACCGCTGAGCACATTGGTTAAACAAACTTCTACATCTTCCGGAGAAATGTCAGTCAAGAACCCCAACTTACCACGATTGATGCCGATAACGGGTACATCATGAACGGCCAATTCCCGTGCCGCAGCCAACATACTACCATCACCACCCACCACAATCGCTAAATCACATTGCTCGCCAATATCACGCCGGCGACCAATACGCCCTGTATAGCTCGAAATATTCTTTGCCACCGCATGGTGCAAAACCATAGCATGTCCCAGAGGCTGTAAAAAGTCGATAACTCGCTCAATAGTCTCTATTACGGTTTGGCTATGTAAACGCCCGATGATGCCGATAGTGTTAAACTGGCTCAATGCTATATCTCTACACAGGTTAGTGCATTTTGCTTTCTGGGCCACCATCAAGCAGCGCCATAAACTCATCTTCGCGGTTAAAACGCTCGGTTAAAGCCTCACCCAGTTTCGACAAACGCTTGGTGAAATGACCGATATCCTGAATCGATAGTTTTGCCACAGAACCATACTCATCATCAAATACCAAAATACGATCAGTGGTGTCATTAATTTGTGCCAGCAAATCCCGCAACTGATCTTCCTTAGTAGCATCTCGGCCCATAATAATTTGTAACAATTGTTCATAAACTCGAAAGTGCCCCTGGGAAGTATAGTCAACCAGGGTTTCACACAGTTCATGGAGGGCGGCCAAAACACCATCTTCAATGCTCATCTGGGGCAAGGCAACATACTGGCTTAACAATTGTTGACGTTCTATTAGCCAGGCATCAATAGCATTGTCCAGTTCCTCGTCCAACTCTAGTTTTGCACTTGATGACATAGGTGAATCTCTTAACACGACTTGTAAGAGGATAAATGGTACAGGTTTTGTTGTTCTAGGGCTAGATTGTGATGCTGTTTTCAACTACAGGCTAAAAAACTGAATGGGGCTGGCAACTTATTATCAGGAATAAAAAAACCCCGGGCCAAGGCCCAGGGCATATCCAACAAGGGGATTAAAGACTATTGTAATACTAGCCGAACTGATTCATGGTGTTGTCCTTGCCGCCAGCCTTCAAGGCAGCATCACCAGCAAAGTATTCCTTGTGATCATCACCCATATCCGATCCAGCCATATTTTGATGCTTAACACAGGCGATACCTTGGCGAATCTCCTTACGCTGTACACCAGCAACATAACCCAACATACCTTGGTCACCAAAGTATTCTTTGGCTAGGTTATCAGTGGACAGAGCAGCCGTATGATAAGTAGGCAAAGTAATCAGATGATGGAAGATGCCAGCTTCACGTGCAGAATCAGCCTGGAAGGTGCGGATCTTTTCATCAGCTTGGGCAGACAATTCAGTTGCATCATATTCTGCTGACATTAAATTGGCCCGATCATAGGCAGAAACGTCCTCACCCGCTGCTTGCATGCTATCAAATACTTGCTGACGGAAATTCAAAGTCCAGTTAAATGATGGCGAATTGTTGTACACCAACTTGGCATTGGGAATCACTTGACGGATACGATCTACCATACCACCAATCTGGCCAATATGTGGCTTTTCGGTTTCAATCCAAAGTAAATCTGCACCATTTTGCAAAGCCGTGATGCAGTCAAGTACACAGCGATCTTCACCGGTGCCAGCACGGAACTGGAACAGGTTAGAAGGCAAACGTTTAGGCCGCAACAACTTGCCACCACGGTTCAGCACAACATCACCATTTTGCATATCTGCCGGGGACACTTCTTCACAATCCAGGAAGCTATTGTACTGATCACCCAGATCACCCGGTTCATGCGTGACAGCAATTTGCTTGGTCAGGCCAGCGCCTAGTGAGTCAGTGCGGGCCACAATGACACCGTTATCCACACCTAATTCAAGGAAGGCATAACGTACAGCACGAATTTTAGCCAAAAAGTCTTCATGGGGTACGGTGACCTTACCATCCTGATGACCACACTGCTTTTCGTCTGACACCTGATTTTCTAACTGAATACAGCAAGCACCTGCTTCGATCATGCGCTTGGCTAGC
>JASMLZ010000039.1 GCA_030748435.1 Gammaproteobacteria bacterium
AAGTAAACCAGCATTTCATAGGCCAAAAAGCCAACTATCACCCAAACCGAAACAAAACTGGTTTCAGCAACCACTGCTTCGCCCAAATGTTTGTTATCTGCCTTGGTAGCAAAACGCGCTGACCAGGAGTCCAGCGGTTGGCTAAGCCATAAAGCGATACAGGTCATAGCACCAGCAAAGCCAAGCCATTTGGCTGGCTGCAGATAAGCCCATGGGCCAAAGAACTGGTTACTGTCAATCTGCACAGCCGCCAGCAAACCAGCCACACAGCCGGGCACCAATAACAACCAGAAACTAGCTACCATAGGTACTGGCAGACGGGCGGGAGTAGTGAGTACCCGTTGCGAAGTAGCACTTTTGTGCTTCAGAAAAGCATAACCGTGCAGCCCATTCACCAGATAGCCAAATACTGTGCCTGCCAGCATACTAATGCCATACACCAGCATGGCCGTTTCAGGTTCTCTGGCCAGCAATAAAAACGCCGCATCTCCCATGGTCGATATCAGCACTGCCACCAGAGCACCAAAACTCATCTGGCCATGCACAAACTGGGTAACCACTACAATGGCGCCACCACAGCCTGGCAAAGCCCCCAAAAAGGCAGCACTGGGCACCTGCAACAGGCTGCGCCGATTAAGCCAGCGTGACAGGTCAGCATGAAGATATTGATCGAGCAGATAAAATACCGCCAAGGTAGCGGCAACAAAAACACTTACCCCAAGGTAGGCATCACTCAGTGTGGATACAATGATGTCCACCAGCTCACTGTGAGTTCGGCTAGCCAACAACACCCCAGCAACTAGCATCAGCCCAGTCAGAAGCAGATCCTTAGACCAAGCAACAGAATGGGTTTTGCGCAGTTGGCCACCACCATATAACTTATTTAAAAGCCAAGTGGTCATGCCATATACCCTTCTACAAAATCATTGCTGCAACCTTCCCTAGCCAACGTTAAGCTGTGCAGCAGACCCTTTGTCAGAATATCATCTACTTTGCTCTGATGCTCCATATTGTTATTCAGATTGCGGTAGGAAAGGTCAAAAATACGGTAGTCACAGCCAAGCGTTATCTGACATATTTCCCTATAGGCCTTAACAGATGAAGCCTCCATTTGACGCAGCACCCGCAACAGGTTTTCCAGCTTCTGGGAACCTAGTTGCCATGACCCCAAGACCGTAGCATGTGTGCTATGGCTGTCCTGTCCCGCCTTAAAACGGTCAATACATTCCACAATGCCATGATAGTGGTCACGGTCCTCACTACACGCCATTTGGGATAGTCCCAACAAACCGGGGATACGCTCTATATCAGCACTTTTAACTAGTTGAGAATATATTGCCGAGGTTATCAGCTCATTTCTGGCCGCCGCCAGCAAGAGTGATAAAAGATAAGCTGAAGGCCCATCATATTCTTGCTGCCTACCAATAAATCCCATCATAGCTCCAAGTAAGTACTGATTGTCGAGTGATAATATAGCGAGACAGATCGGCTCTACTGGATCTGGGAAAGATACTGATCCAAACGTTCCTTATTCATAAACACCATCGGCTTAAGCTGCGCCATAGCTGCCTTGGTAGCATCCAGATTGACAGCATTACCAACCTGAATAACACCGATCATACCCATGGTGATATGAGGCACACATTTATAAATATAAGCACCTTCTGTGTCGAACGTAACCTTGGTGGGCTGACCATAAGGCGTGGTAAACTTCTTAGCACCAGTAGGAATAGATAATGACTCTGCATTGTGAGTGGCATCAGACGGCACAAAGTTAATCACATCACCGACCGCTATGTTGATATAACCTGGCTCCATTACCATGGTTTGGCCGTCACTGCCCGTGGTTACCAGATTAACCGTATGCTCTGCTGCCTTGGCAGGCATGGAAACATTAACCAACATTAACCCTATCAATAAATATTTTTTCATCATCGTTCCCTTCCATTTGAATAAAATGCGAATGATAACGCTTCTCATTATTGATATCAATAAAAGACTCTGTATATCTACTGATTTTTGTAATGACCCAGTAAATAACTGCACATGGTATAGTCGATCCCAAATATCCATCAACAACAAACTCACTATCAGTTACAACTTATGGTGCTAGAACAAGTCAACCTATTGCATCGTCATATTTTGTATCGCATACTGATTCGACATAGTAGCCCTTTAGAGTAGCTATTTATAAATGGACTTTAAGAACACTCTCACTGCCTTTTTGCGACTAATTTCCTTCACATACCTTGTAGTATTTGCAAGCAATGCTTTGGCGAACAATATGTCAGGTTGGTCAGACAAAACCATTTGCAGGCTAATTGGAGAAGAGCACCCATATTCCCAACATACTAAATACTTGCAGGAAGCAAAAAGAAGAGAACTAATTTGTAATAACGGCAAAATTGCTGGCTATGAGAACACCAACAATAAAGCCAAAAAAATAAGTATATGTGACTCAAAGAATCTAAAAGACTGCACAAAACAACAAATTTGTAGTCGAGCAACTTATTTCAATAGTGCTAGGCATACTCGTTTCTGGGGCACATCTGGCATTGCCAAAATTTATAAAAGTGAAGCGCAGTCTAGAGGGTATAATTGCTCAGTTTCAATAAACAAAAGAATAGAAACCTGCTCTTCTGATCCAGCAATATGTACTGACATAATATTATGCCGCTGGGCGACAACATCCAATAACGGTCAGATAATTTGGAAATCAGAAGCTAAATATGATTCCTATATTACTGAAGCCGAAAAACGAAAACTCTCATGCAACGTCAATGAACCGATTAAGAAAACGACTAAACCAAAAGTTAAAGAAAAACTGATCTCATCAAATTCATCTCAGCAAGAATCTAAACCCGTTGACTCAACTCCTAAACAGTCAGGTAATAACAACTACGAAACGATCAACTTCACCAATGACTCTTTCTATTATGGTGAAGTAAGTAATAGCTTGCCTCATGGTTTAGGAACTCTCTATCAGAAAAACAAAGTACTATTTAATGGAAAATGGCTAAATGGAACTAGTGAGAACCAAGAGTTCAGTGTTGCCCCCCGCAAGAGCAGTCACAAGGTAGCAAAAACTGCTAACAAGCCGCCTGTTGAGTTGAAAGACAAAAATACAAGTAATCCAACTGCTAATGCTACTGGCTCGACAACTTCAAAATCAAAGGGATCTGAGCCATGTTCCTCAAGCGCTTTAAATTGTCCTGCTACGGAACTTTGTGAATGGGCCACACACTACAATGGAGAAAATAAAGTATGGTGGGGTTCAAATACCAAATATGGTCCTTACGTTACTGAAGCTAAAAATAGAAAGTTAACTTGTGGTATCTCAATGTCATCTGCAAATAAAACTCCACAACTGAA
>JASMLZ010000040.1 GCA_030748435.1 Gammaproteobacteria bacterium
CTGTGGCTGGTTAGCCAAATAGGGAAAACAATGGCGGGGAACGCGGGTAATGCCTGTTTGACCAGGGGTTCCGCGTCGCCGATTTCTTCAGGAATAATACCAATTCCCAAGCCCTGTTTGACTAGCTCCCAGTGTGTAATATAGCTTTCTGTAACAATGGGGAAATTGCTCTTTTTCAGCTCTAATCCCAAATTGTTAAGGCCGTCCATTAACATGCTACCCCTATCAAAGCTGATAAATTCGGCCTGATTTAAGTGCTCCAGAGTAATGGGACTTCCCAGACGACGTAAATAATCGGGTGTGGCATATAAGCGGGCATTAACGTTTTTGATTTTTTTGGCAATCAGGTCAGGTTGGGTAGGTCGAAAATTGCGTAAGGCAATATCGGCCTCATGACGTTGCAGGTCGCTAACCTGTGAAGTGGCAATAATCTCGATACTGATTCTGGGTTGTAGTTGCCGCAGATGGGCAATAATAGGTGGCAGAATAAAGCTGGTATATACTTCGCTGGCGCTGATACAAACTTTACCTTCCAGACTTTGTGACAGGCCACTGGCAACTATGGACAGACGATTGGCAGCGTCCCCCATAGTGCGCACATGCTTCAGTAACCCAAGGCCGTTCTGGGTTAGTAACAGGCCTTTACCAGCGCGTTCAAATAACACCACTCCCAAGGCTTTTTCCAGTGCACTTACTTGTCGCCCTATGGTCGGTTGAGTGGTACCCAATGCTCGGGCAGCGGCCGACAGGGAACCTTCTTCAGCGGTCACTAAAAAGGCGCGAGCGCAGTTCCAGTCAAATTGTATTGAGTTCCAGTCCATAGTGACATTCGTTATTTTGATATACATATTTGCATATATTATATGCATTTAATGCCCTGTTATAAACATGTATGTATGGATTATCATATTGCCACTGTTTTATATCACGAGAAATATTATGCAAGCGATAGTATGTACTGCCTACGGAGGCCCTCAGGTGCTGCAGATCAAGGAGGTAGATAAACCGGTGCCAGAGGCAAATCAAATTCTGGTGCGTGTTAAAGCCGCCAGTGTCACCACTGCCGATACCTTTATGCGTAAGGGTAGCCCCTTAATTGGGCGGTTATTTATGGGATTAATTCGGCCCAAATATGCCATTACTGGAACTGGTTTTGCAGGGGTGGTTGAAGCAGTTGGTGCTGAAGTCAGGAAGTTTCAAATTGGCGACCAAGTGTTTGGTGAAAGTATCTTTGGCCAAGGCAGCCATGCTGAATATCTATGTATCGATGAGGGTGGAGTGGTGGCTAAAAAACCAGCCAATATCAGTTTTTCTGAAGCCGCTCCCGTATGTGACGGGGCTCTGACCTCACTCAACTTTCTGCAAGGTGTCGGCAATTTGCAAGCCGGGCAAAGGGTGTTGATTAATGGTGCAGCTGGTAGTTTGGGCAGTGCTGCTGTGCAGTTGGCTAAATATATGGGTGCTCATGTCACCGGTACCTGCAGTGCTACCAATCACCCTTGGGTCAAAGCCTTGGGAGCGGATAGAGTGATTGATTATCAACAGCAGAATCTGTATCAGTTGGAGCAGCGGTTTGATCTGATCTATGATACGGTAGGCAAGTTGCAATTCGCCCCCAGTCGGGCACTGTTGAGTGAACAGGGGATGTTTATGTCTCCCGTAGGCAGCTTAAGCCTATTTGTAGCGGTGCTGACCAGTGCCATATTTGGCAATAAAAAAGCCCGCTTTTCCGCCACCGGCATTTTACCTGTTGCTTATCTGCGGGCGCTTTTACAACAATTGGTACCATTGCTGCAAAAAGGCATCCTGAATACTGTTATTGATCGCCGTTATGCTCTTGCGGAAGTGGTCGCTGCCCATGCCTATGCCGACCAACAACACAAGAAAGGTAATCTTGTCGTCTGTCAGTCTTAAGCCCTTATGGCCGCAGCTAACTATAGCGCCCATGCAGTTCAGCCAGAGCTATTGTCATCGGCTCTGGCTACACAATCACCTGTGCCAGTGCCTTGGGGTGAGAAGTGAGTTGTTCATAACCATCTGCCGTGACAATAAAGCTGTCACCTACTTGAGCGCGGAAGGTTTTTGCAACACTGACTGAGCCATCAACGGCTAGCACCATGCCCGGTTGCAAAACCGTTTTATCACCAAATACCAGTTGTGGCTTTTCCAGAAAACTAAAACCTGTGGCACGGCCGCAGCGGAAGGGATATTCATAGCCGGCGCCTTGAATCACCTCGGCATAGGCAGCATGCACTGCTTCTGCGGTAACACCGGGACGCAACAGCTTTAAGGCGGCGGCCTGGCTTTCCAGCGCCACCTGATAAACTTCTGCCTGAGATGGGTCGGCGATCTTGTCTATCCAGAAAGTCCGGTCAAAACCCAGCTTAAAGCGATGGAAGTTGGTCATGCCACAAAAACACAAAAATACCGGCTCACCGCTTTGCATCACCCGTGTAGAGGCGCGGTGATGGGGTTTGGTGATCTCTTTACCCGAAGCCATGATCTGTAAAAAGTGGGTATTGGGTGACATATGACCATCTGTATAGTGTGCTTCAAGCAACTCGGCGGCCTTGCGAGTACCGGCCTGAGAAGTAGCCAAAGCAACCTCAAATTCACGTACCCCGGCGCCAATAGCATCACGCCCGGCAGTCATCATGGCATTAGCCACGGCACCGGCATGTCTGGCCAGTTGCAGTTCTGCGGCTGATTTGATCATACGCATATCGGCAATGATGGGGGTGATATCTGTAACCTTGGCCGTATTAATCACTGAGTCAAAGTAGTTGCGCACCACTGGAGGCATATGGTCAGGCTCAATGGCCACGCATTGCGCCTGCCGTAACAGGCCCGGAAACGCTTCGCGCCATTCATTGCCCATGCCATCATTCCATAGCTCGATATGATCCACCACCGCCGCTGCGTCAGCCATATCGGCTTCCATACTGGGTGTAATCAGCACACTGCTACCTTTTTGTTGCACAATCAGGATGGTAGGTCGGCCAAACTCCATATGCAGATAATCATAATAGCCCGTGTAATAATAAACACTGTCATCATCGGTTATCAGTGCAACATCAATACCTTGTTCCACCAGTCTGGAACGCAGGCCTTCCATTCGTTTTGCAAACATACTCTGCTCTTTTTTCAGTTATTATTTATAGAGACTTTGGCACTCAACAACATTTAGGGTCGTGCACACTGCTCCTGTAGGTTTAAGCAGGGCGCCATGGTCGTGCCTATGGGCAGAACACTAGCATTAATTGTGCTAAATCCCAATGCTCAGATGCCATTGTGTAATTATTTTAGCTTGGCTGCTTTGTTTAGCGGATATATAAGGATGCCTATAGGCCATCAACAAGTATGGCAAAAATTGACTCTTGGCAAGATTCGTAAGCGCATGGTGCTCTATACTGGTTCCTGTTAAACACGACTTTCAAATACAGTAAATATGTCGATATTTGATAAATCCACTGAACACCAAACATATACTGCCTCTTTGGCGAATATGTTACCCAACTGGTACAACCAGGATTTCCGCCTGAGCCACGATTTTCCTGTCCTCGTCACACACTAAATATTCCCCACATTTAGAACTGACAATGATCAGCCGCCGCACCCGCTTTAAGATGATCTCGGGTGATATTCGGTTGGCTTTATCGAGGACAATAGTATGAAACGCATTCCAGAACCATTTCGTATAAAAATGGTAGAAACCATTCGTATGACCACAGAAGATGACCGGCGCCAGGCTTTGGCCGATGCTGGTTACAACCCCTTTATGCTGGCCAGTGAAGATGTGTATATAGATCTGCTTACCGATTCTGGCACTGGCGCCATGAGTGATACCCAATGGGCTGGCATGATGCTGGGTGATGAGTCTTATGCTGGTAGTCGTAATTATTACAACCTGTGCAAAGCCGTAAAACATTTTTTCAATTATGACCTTACCGTTCCTGCTCATCAGGGGCGTGGTGCTGAACAGATTCTGTTCCCAGCTCTGATTGACCGTATGCGCAATATTCGTGGTGGTGACAAACCGGTCTTTATTTCCAATTATCACTTTGATACCACGGCAGGGCATATTGAGCTAAATGGTGGTAAAGCTATCAATGTGTTAACCCCCAAGGCTTTGGATACCGACACCTATGACCCATGGAAAGGAAATTTTGACCTGCCAGCATTGCAACAGGCCATAGCCGACCATGGCAGCCACAATATAGCCGCCATTATTACCACGGTTACCTGTAATAGTTCCGGTGGTCAGCCAGTGTCTATGGATAATATGCGGGCTGTCTATGAGATAGCCCAAGCCAATGATATTCCGGTGGTGATTGATTCAGCACGCTACTGTGAAAATGCCTACTTTATCAAACAGCGTGATGCCGCCTATGCTGACAGTAGTATCCTGCAGATAATCCGCGAAATGTACCAGTATGGTGATATGTTAACCATGTCGGCCAAGAAAGACCCCATGGTTAATATTGGCGGGTTATGTTGTATTCGTGACCATGAGGCTTTATTTCAGGCAGTACGCACTCGCTGTGTGCCAATGGAAGGTTTTGTGACTTATGGCGGCATGGCAGGCCGTGATATGGAAGCCTTGGCCAGAGGGCTCTACGAGGGGGCAGAGGAAGATTTTCTGCACTATCGTATCAGTCAGGTAGAGTATTTGGGGGAGCGTTTGCGGCAAGCGGGTATACCCATACAATACCCCACCGGTGGCCATGCCGTGTTTGTTAATGCCAGAAAATTATTGCCACATATTCCTGATGATCAGTTTCCTGCTCAGGCCTTATGTAATGCCTTGTATGTGGAAAGTGGTGTGCGTGCAGTTGAAATTGGTTCTTTATTACTGGGGCGTGATCCTGAAACCGGCCAGCAAAAAGCCTCTGACTTTGAGCTTATGCGCCTGACCATACCACGCCGGGTTTACACCAATGACCATATGGACTATGTGGCTGACGCCCTGATAGCCGTAAGCCAAAAGGCCAAGCAGTTAAGTGGCCTTGGTTTTGCTTATGAGCCACCGGTTCTGCGTCACTTTACTGCCAAGCTGCAGCCCATTGCCGAGGCCTAAACGGAGGGCTCTAAAAAAGCACCGGCATTGCGAGGTACATAGGGATATGGGATCTCAAAAAAGCCGTCATAGCGAGGCGCACAGAGACGTGGCAATTTCTTGCAGTAAGTGCTTGCCGGCGGAGATTGCTTTACTGGGTAGTGTTCTCAATTAACTGACTAACAATGATTTTGAGTCATTTTTCGTGCTGACAAGGCGCACATATACAGCCTATAGGTAGGCCTCACAATGGTGATGACAGCACTAACAACCTTTTGTGTTTATGCCCAAATCATCACGTCCTATTTGATAAAGGAATGTTCTCTATAGCTGATGATTTAACATTGCTAGGAAGTGAAACAGGTAAGTTAACAATTAAGCCTTCCCATAATATTTCTTTAATATGTCTAAAATATCATAGGGATAGCCATGGCTTTAGATGACTGAATCGCCACTAATTTCTTAGGCACCTTTTAGTTAGATAAACTAATGAAAACAGAGTTGTGTATGAAAGGCATTAAAGCCACAATGCCGCTTACCAAAATGGCTCCCCCTAGGGCTGCTCTTATAGCGGCAGCCGGATTGACTGCCTCGGCATGTAAATCACCCATAAGTCGTTGATTGAATTGTTCCGGGAAGAGAACCTAGGCAATGCCGAGCAGCATCAAAACGCCACCGATAATGGTAAGTGCTGTAGTTGTTTCCATGATATGCCCTTCTGCCTATGATTGTTGGCTAATTGTAAGACCTTTGCAGGATGATTGCTTTGTCTTGTCACAGAACAAGACCCCCGGTTCGGTTAAAGCTCTCAATGTCTTAACAGGCAGCATAAACACCCTGATTATTTCCGTCAAGCCATATTGGGGCTATCGTCTTGGCATTTGGCGAGTAGGGGGCGTGTGCTGCCGATATTGATCGCTACTTGGCAGCCATGCTGGTGGTGCAAAATCTATGGCTTTGGTTGTAAATGCACTTTTCTTGTGCAAACGGCTGTGTTCCATATGGTTTATATGGATTAACTATTTGATATATAAGCCAAAATACTAAATTGGCATGGTTTGTGCTAGTAGGCAGCAATTAAACTGTGTAACTATCAATGGTTGTGTTACTGCCAATATCCTCGCAAGAATAAGGGCTTGATCAGTTATATAGGCAGAGATGGCTACCGTTTGCTCGTATTCAGCCCCGGGACTGGTTGGTGTGCTGTGATGGCAATTGGCAGCGTAAGTCATGTCCTTAAACAGGCTGGCTATCACAGGTAGTGGCGTAGCCCAAGATGTGACTATTAGTAAAGATTTTCGATTTGCTAGCTAAGGCTGGCTTTACAGCAAAGCTGCTGGTGATTTCTGTTGCGATTACTGACGCTTTTTTTTGAGGTACATATATGACTGACACGCGTCTTAAGCTGTTTTCTTTTCATGGCAAAATGAAGATTCTGCACTTGAGTTGGATGGCATTTTTTCTGACTTTTGTGGTGTGGTTTAATCATGCTCCTTTATTGGGCATGATCAGTACCACACTGGGCTTAACCAAGGCTCAGGTCAGTACCTTGTTGGTGCTCAACGTGGCCCTGGCCATTCCGGCGCGCATAGTAGTGGGTATGCTTACGGACCGTTATGGTCCACGGGTCACTTATAGTGTCATCCTGGCGTTGGTGTGTGTGCCTTGCTGGATATTTGCGTTTGCTGATAATTTTACCACCATGGCTTGGGCGCGCTTGGCTTTGGGTTTTGTTGGTGCTGGTTTTGTAGTAGGTATTCGCATGGTAAGTGAATGGTTTCCCAGTCACGAACTTGGTACAGCAGAAGGCATTTATGGTGGTTGGGGTAACTTTGGCTCAGCTGCTGCGGCTATGAGTTTGCCAGTGTTGGCATTATGGATTGGAGGGGATGATGGCTGGCGTTGGGCGGTAGCATTAACGGGTCTAATTAGCCTGATTTTTGCTGTTATCTGGTGGTTTAATGTGACGGATACGCCGCAAGGCAGTACCTATTTTAAAGCCCGTCATATGGGCGGTCTGGAGGTTACCAGTCGCGGTGACTTTTGGCTCCTGGTGGTAATGAAGTTGCCTTTGTATGCAGCCCTTGCGGCACTTGCCTGGAAGTTGTCTCCTGAGGGGGTGCAACTTATTGGTATGGCTACCTGTGTGGCGATTTATGGCGTCTTGCTGTGTGTGTTGGTGTATGATATTTGGGGTAGTTACCGGGTTAACAAGAATGTGTTTCAGGGTACGGTGGCAGCCCATGATCATTATGATTTCAAACAGGTTGCGGTACTGAATATTCTTTATTTTGCCACCTTTGGTTCAGAGTTGGCAGTGGTCTCCATGCTGCCTTTGTTTTTTGCCGAAGTGTTTCAATTGGATATGGTACTGGCGGGTTTGCTGGCGTCGGCCTATGCGTTTATGAATTTGGTTTCACGGCCTGGTGGTGGTTGGTTAAGTGACCGTTTTGGGCGTAAGCAAACCCTGCTTATTCTCACCGCCGGTTTGGCTTTGGGGTATGCCGCGATGGGCATGATAAATGCTCAGTGGCCCTTGTATTTGGCGGTGGTGACGGCCATGGTTTGTTCGTTTTTTGTGCAGGCCGGTGAGGGTGCTGTGTTTTCTGTGGTGCCGCTTATCAAACGTCGTTTGACCGGCCAGATTGCAGGTATGACAGGGGCTTATGGCAATGTTGGAGCAGTGTTCTATCTGACCATGTTAGCCACTCTGGACTATGCGCAATTTTTCTATCTGATGAGCTGTACGGCGGTACTGGGTCTGGTGGTGCTGAGTTTGTTGCGTGAGCCCAAAGGACATGTGGCAGAAGTCGCTCCGGATGGCAGTGTGGTGATGATCAAAGTAGGTTAGTGCGGGGATAAGCTAATGGCACAATGTTTACAGGTTGGTTGCGGTGGGGCCAGCAGCCCGGGACATAAAGCGGTAAATCAGGACGCGTTTGCCGTGCGTGCAGATAACCTTATTAATCGTGGGCATAAGGGTATGGTGGCTGTTGTCGCCGATGGGGTGAGTCAATGTGCTGATGGCAAGCAGGCCAGCCAAACTTGCGTTACCGGGTTTATACAGGATTATTTTAGTACCCCAGCGACTTGGGGGGTAGAACAATCCGTTAGTCAGGTGCTGAGTGGTTTAAATCGCTGGTTGTATCGTCACAATCATCACCAACAACGTGTTGAAGAGCAATTATTGACCACATGTACGGCGGCAGTTATTCAGCAGCGCTGGGTGCATATTTTTCATGTGGGCGATAGTCGCGCATATATTTTGCGTAATGGTCGCTTGCAGCGGTTAACCACTGACCATAATTTTAGTTTGGGAAAACAGCAAATACTCAGTCGGGCCTTGGGTGCACAAATGCAAGTGCAGATTGACCATGCCCGTCATGCTCTGGAAGTAGGTGACCTAGTGTTGCTTACCACGGATGGGGTGGATGTGGATGAAGAACAACTGGCCCGGATGGTGTTAGCGTTAGACGTATCCGGGCAGGTTGATAATCTGGATACGGTATGCCAGGCGCTGATTGCAGAGGCGGCTACATCAAATGCCAGCGACAATATGACTGCGGTGATGTTATCGGTGCAGTCATTGCCACCGGCATCATTGCGGGATCAATATACAGAATCTGAGGCCTTGCCTTGTGTGCCGCCATTAAAGGTGGGGCAAAGTCTGGATGGTTATCAAGTGCTGGATACACTCTCGGCAACCCCAAGAAGTTCAGTTTACCGGGTGCGTGAATCTGCTAGTGGCAAGGTCGCTGTACTTAAAGCACCCACTGCCGAAGCCATGGCTGATGAGGCTTATCGCGCTGCTTTTATCAGGGAAGAGTGGTTATCTGTCCGTGTTACTCATCCCCGCTTGGTGAAGGGGTGGGGAAAGTCAGGGCCGACCAGTGCCACATATCTGGTTATGGATTATGTGCCTGGTATCAGCTTGCGGCAGTGGATGTATGACCATCCCCAACCCTCACTGGTGCAGGTGCGCGATATAGTGGAACAGATTATTGGTGCGGTGAGGGCTTTGCATCGATCGGGGGTGCAGCATCGGGATTTACGCCCGGAAAATATATTACTGGATGAGCAAGGGCAAATCACGCTGATTGATTATGGTAGCGTGGTCATTGATGGTTTGGAAGAGCACCACGAAGCCCGAGTGGGGGCGCTTGAGTATAGTGCGCCAGATGTAGTGCTGGGCCTACCCTGTGCGCAACAGGATCAATATGCCCTGTTTATCATTGCCTATGAAATGCTTACCGGGCAGTTGCCGTTTGCACATAAGTCGGGTGGCTGGCATGCCTATCGTCGACTATCTGAATTTAAATACCGGTCCTTATTACAGTGGCGTGACGATTTGCCCCCATGGTTGGATGGTTGCTTCAGGCGGGCACTGAATCCTGAGGTGCGGTTTCGTTATCAGGCCATATCAGAATTTTGGTATGACTTTACCCATCCCAATGCTGACTTGACTACACCCAGTTGGCGCCCGCTATTGGAAAGTCACCCAGTAAGAGGCTGGCAATTGATTAGCACTCTGTTGCTACTAATACTGGTGGGGCAAAATTTTTGGCTCTGGTGGTAAGTGCACGGCTGCTGGGCAAACTACTGTGTAGTATGGGGAAACTGACCTTAATGGTAGTCCCTGATTATCTCAATACAGAAGGTTAGTATTATGTTATTTGGAAGAAGTCAGAAAAACCCTATTAAGATTGCTGATAAGCAGGTCACCGAGTGGAAGTATGCCACTTGTGGATATTGCTCAACCGGCTGTGCTATGGAGATAGGGCTGGATCAGGAAGGCAAGCCGGTTTCCTCCCGTGGTGTTGGTGGTGCCGATGTCAATCGTGGCAAGTTGTGCCTGAAAGGCATCATGGAACACGAATTATTTGCCTCAGCGGGGCGGGGCGACAAGCCTTTACTGCGAGATCGCATCGATCAACCCATGGTTGCGGCCAGTTGGGATAGTGCCCTAGACAAGGTCGCAGATCAGATCAAGACCGTGCAGCAAAAATATGGCCGCGATGCCATGGCGATAGTATCAACCGGGCAAATGTTGACGGAAGAGTTTTATACCCTGGGCAAACTGGCACGGGGCCTTATAGGTTCCAATAATTATGATGGCAATACCACCCTGTGTATGGCGTCTGCTGTATCAGGCTACAAACGTTCCTTTGGCTCGGATGGCCCCCCCGGTTGCTATGCAGATTTTGACCATACCGATTGTTTGCTTGCCTGGGGTTCCAACTTACCCGAACAACATCCGGTTATTTATTGGCGTTTAAAAGAAGCTCAGGAAAAACGGCAATTCCCACTGATTGTTGTTGATCCCCGAGTCACCATGTTGGCACAAAATGCCGATACTCATCTGGCGATCACTCCGGGCACCGATATCGTGTTACAAAACGCGTTAATGCATGTCATCTTAAATGAAGGTTTGGAAGACCGGGATTACATTGATAAAAACACCAATGGTATAGAAGCACTAAAGGCTGAAGTCGACAAATATGACCCCACCACAGCGGCCGGAATTTGCGGCATTGATGAGGATACCATTCGTGTGGTGGCGCGCTTGTATGCCAGGGCCAAGGCATCCATGCAGATTTGGACCATGGGCATTAATCAGTCGACCCATGGCTCCGATGGTGTGGTTGGGATTAATAACCTTGCCCTGATAACAGGCAATATCGGCAAGCCTGGTGGTACCAGCCTGTCAATTACCGGGCAATGCAATGCCATGGGAACACGGGAATGGTCATCATGTTCAGGACTGCCAAACCACCGCTATCTGGAAAATGCCCAGCATCGCCAGGAGATTGCCGAATTTTGGAACATAGATGAGAATTTCCTGCCGACCCAACGGGGTTTGGCCCAAACTGATATTTTTCGCGCCATTGAAACCGGTGAGATTAAAGGCTTATGGCTTATTGCTACCAACCCACTGACCTCCATGCCCAATACGGCCAGAATCAGGAAGGCGATGCAAAAGCTGGACTTTTGTGTGGTACAGGACTGTTATGCTGACACGGAAAGTGCGGACTATGCCCATGTGTTTTTACCAGCCGGCACCTGGGCTGAAAAAGAGGGGGTTATGACCAACACCGAAAGGCGAGTCAATATGGTCACGCCTGTTATCAAGCCTTATGGTGATGCCAAACCGGACCTATGGATCTTTAACCAGCTTGCCAAGCGTTTTAATACCCATGGCAAAGTCAAATTTCCCGCGTCTGCCGGCGCTGTGTTTGAAGAAATGAAGCTGCTATCAAAAGGCCGCTTATGTGATATCTCGGGTATGACCCATGAGCTTATAGAGAAAAGCCGTGGTATTCAGTGGCCCTATACACAGGAGCAGGTTGAGAGCGGTGAGGCGCCCTTGGCGGGTGGTGTCAGGTTGTATACAGAAGCGGTCAGCTTTTGTTATGCCGATGGCAAGGCCAAACTGATTCCACTGCCCTTTATCAATAACAATGAAATTCCCGATGAAAAATTCCCTATTTGGTTAAATACGGGGCGGCTGGTGGAGCATTTTCATACCCGCACCAAAACCGGCAAGGTGGGTAATAATAATAAATTCAGCCCCATCCCCTTTATCGAGATTAACCCGGATGCCGCCATAGAGCTGAATGTCAAAGATGGTGATTATGTGCGTTTGGTTTCCCGGCGTTCTGATGCTGTGGTGATGGCAAAATATACCCAACGAGTGGCCAAAAATGCGGTCTTCTTACCATTTCATTTCCATGATTGCGCCAACCGGTTAACGTTAGGCTTGCTTGATCCTTATTCTCGGCAGCCGGCTTATAAGCAACAGGCTGTGCGTATTGAGCCTATGGTGGATCAACAGGCCGCGGCAAAATTAAGTATGGAAATGAGGAAATTTTAGGAACATATTATGTTTAAAGTACGAAGCGATGAGCCAGAATATGCTTTCTTACGTGACCAAGAAAGTAACACCAGCAACTGTTATGGCGAACTTATAGAGACTGTTAGCGTAGATGATGCCATGCGTGGTACAAGTCTAAATATCAATGGTGATAATGCTGTTGGTGAAAATCCGGATCGCTATAAACAACACGGCTTTTACCTTAATGCGGATAATTGCATTGGCTGCCATGCCTGCGAAGTGGCCTGTAGCGAGAAGAATGATAACCCTGCCCATATAGCCTTTCGTTCGGTTGGTTTTGTGGAAGGGGGGACTTATCCTGATTATCAACGCTTGAATATTTCCATGGCGTGTAATCATTGCACCGACCCTGTGTGCCTGAAAGGTTGCCCGACCCGCGCTTATACCAAGTTTGCTGAATA
>JASMLZ010000041.1 GCA_030748435.1 Gammaproteobacteria bacterium
TTTCTCATAACTACCATATAACTGATATAAAAAGATCATATTATGCAACTGGATACCAACGACCTTACCATACTGGCAGCCATTCAACAGAACTGCCGCATTAGCCTGGAAACCCTTAGCGAGCAATGCTCCCTATCGGTACCTTCGGTGCAAAGACGCCTAAAACGCCTGCGTGACCACAAGGTAATCAGCAGCGAAGTAGCCATTATCAACCCAGACAAGGTGGGCTTTGATATGACCTTTATTGTGCAGGTAGAACTAGAGCGTGAAGCCTTGCGCCAGTTGGACGAATTCCGTAAACATGTGAACAAAGAACCGCGGGTACAACAATGTTATTACGTTACCGGCGATGCCGATTTTGTGCTCATTTGCACTGCCAAAAATATGCGCGACTTTGAAGACCTCACCCACCAGCTATTTTTTGATAATGCCAATGTGCGACGCTTTAAAACCTCGGTAGTGATGGACCGCGCCAAAGTGGGATTGGAAGTGCCCGTGTAAGGCGTCTTATTAGTGTGCTTAGGCTGTGCTTTTGCCACGCAGACCAATCAAATTACCAAAGGGACCTTCAATTTGGCACATACTTAAGCCCGCTTCTATGGCCATTGGACCACGATATAGCTTGGCCCCAAGCTGTTCAAAACTAACCAGCGCTGTATTAATACAATCAACCGACCAGTATAAAACAGTCCCACCCTTACCCGCTGCAACTTTAGCATCAGCTGGTACCAGCTCAATAGCAAAGCCGCTGATATCTAGCACTCTAAGCTTAACAGCACCCAGACAACGAGGCTGCGCCATAGGAAAAGCTTTTTGATACCAGGCCAAGCCTAAATCGACATCCGGTACAGATACCAAAACTGCGGCTGGTGGCATATTTACTCCTGCCGTTTTTGGTAGACCAACGGGCATATTATATTGTCTGACTTATTTTGATATATAGAGTGTATATAAACGGTTAGCTAGTAAAGGGCTGAATAATTAACCATATTGCTTCTACTCAAAAACTGGCCGGAAGAAGCTACGCTCATAGCTCACTATACATTTGCTATCTTTTGCATATGCAAAGGCCATCATACAGTCTTCATCTTGGAACGACTTGTTTCTGTATTCCTCGTAATCGGCAAAACTGGGGAAAGTAAACATCGCCAAAGCCACATTACTTGCTCCTTCGGATGGCAAAAAGTACCCATGATGTTTACCACCGAATTTTTCCACAAGGGGAATCCAGAGTTGAGCATAGCGTTCAAATTCAACCAGCTTTTCCGGATTGACAATATAGCGTATATAACATGTAAGCATAACTTATCTACCTCTAACCAACTCTGAGGGCAACGTAAATAGTGAATAATTTTGTTATTGCCAGTGCAGCAAAGTAATCTCTTTACGACCAAATCAATAGCTTAAACATGGCTGCGCCCCAGACTTCTCTCCTTGAAAAGAAATTATCTAAACCAGAGCCAAGCAAACCCAAGCTTTATAGCGACTGTCGCAACACTGGCTAATTATCATTAGCTACGCGCTGACCACTGGAATCCTCGATCCATACATCAGGCGCGTCACCAAGTTTGCCATTAACCTTATATATTTCACCCACCACCGGTACAAAAGTAATCTCCTTGGTTACCGCCATATTATCACCAAACAATGCTTGTGCATCTGTCGGGAAGAACACCAAACCTTTTACCGTTAGCGTTTGTTTGACTGGCAAAATATCACGACTAACTATGCTAGGGGTAAAAATCATCCCCCTGCCATAGTTATCCATTCTGGTTTTACCCCAGCTATCTTTAACTTTATTGCCATTCACCTTCTCAAGTATAAAGTAGTGTGCTTGGCTGGCCGTTTTATGGGTGAACGAATCTGCTATGGACACTCGCTCACCGGTGTAACCCTCTGGTATTGGTTGGTATGTTGCTGCACAGCCCGCAAGCAACATCAACAGGGTCATCATACTTACTAACTTTTTCACAAGCTTTCTCCTGAATCGTTAACACTTAATAAGCGCCCGGTTCATATTCTTGCCCAAAATTTTGAGGCGCGTCTGTTTGTAACTCATACTTGGTCGATATTGGCGTGTTATAAACTTTAACAAACACTGTGTCGGCACCAACATTGACACGATATGTGTCCCTAAAAGTAAATACATCTATATGGCTAAGCTCAATATCGTAGTCTCCGGGTGTTAGAAAAACCTGTACATATTCGCCAATATGCAAGTTCGCAACACCAACATTGTCAAGCTTAATACCAACCCTCCAAGATCCATCCAAATATAATGGGTTGAGTCCGTTGCCATTATAAAAAACCACTTTTGTTTTCCCGTCATCAGGTAATAGGGATAAGTCTTGCGATGGCAGGGCGTATTCATTGCCAACTGAAGCACAACCAGCTACAACAACAGCAACCATAACAAGCAGACTACGATATAATTTCATATAGATATCCTTGGTAGATACGGCTAACAGCTTATTTAAAACACCCATAGGGCAAGATCTGTAAAACCTGTATTTTTATCTGTGTAAGAGTCACAAAGCAAAAAATAAGACGCTTTAACAATAGCTTGTAAATTACTACCATTCCTGCTCACAAACAGAGAAGTTTGTCAGACTCTACTCAGACAGCATAACAACTATTTATCTATAACTCTATTTTTTTATATTTAAAACTATCAACAAAATATAACCATAAGACTATAGCAGACTTTTACTATTTTGCTTTTTGCCATCAACATGCCCAAAATAGCGGCACTATTATGCTGTATGCTGTTTAACGCACTATGGTGAGATTGTGTACGGGGGTTGGTTGGACGTATGGGGATAGCAAAACTAAATAAATTACTTGAGTTGGGCTATAGGTTGGACTCAGCGTGCCCCGTAAGCCTAGCGAATGCTTTGGATATCAGTCCAACTTTTGTCGGGTTAAAATCCGACCTACAACCAGATTCAAACCCAACCTAAACATAAACGGCAAACCCCGACCCACAAATAAATATCTACGGGCCGGTGTCAGGTATATCAGCAGCTATAATTCACTGCGCCAAGGTGGCAGGGATGGCTAGGTGCTGATCCATCAGGCTGGCCAACGTGCCGGCATTAAATATGGCCCCACTGGGCAGTGTATGAAAGCCATTTTCCCCTGCTGCCCCCTGCATGGGCACCATATCAATCAGGGCTTCACCGCAACACAGGAACACCTCACTTACTCCTTGCTTTGGAACAGGCATCCGGATATAGCGCTCCAGCCAGGGCATTTCAGGCTTATTATCACCATAAACATCAGGCTTGCAGCAAACGCCGCTGCAACAATGTCTGCATGTCGCGACGGCCGTCCGCAATCAACATGACATAAACATGCTCGCCAATTTTTGCCTTGTCTCGGCTTCACTCATTACATTTTTCAGAGGTTCCTTAAAATAAATCTCGCGGTATTCGCGCAGACCTGCAGCCCTGAGTTCCTTGGGGTAGACGCTTCTCTGAGGGTTTGCAGAAAGGCCAGAAAAAGCGGCTTCTATTTGATCAAGCACATAATTGGCTTGTGCCGGTGCATCATGGCATGCAATATAGTCGTACAAGGCTGCCAGATCTGCGCAGGCATCGTCAGTCAGAAGTACCTGAAATGTCATTAAGGGTTCTCGGCCCGATTACGAAGCTGCCGAATAACATCATCAGCAGGCTGAACCTTGCCTGCCTCAATCTGGCGTGTACCCAGAGCCAGTATTTTCAGCAGTGCCATAGTCTCCTGAGTTTGTTCATAGCTTTCGATATTCTGTATCACCACCTTGGCCTCGCCATTCTGGGTAATAACCAGGGGTTTATTTTGCCCAGCCAGATTGCGTATTATCTCTGCCGCATGAGCCTTCAGATAACTGATCGGCTTAATTTGATTTGATAACTTCATAACGCCCTCCCAATAAGACCGAATATAGTCTTAAAATAGGTCAACCCTCAATGCAAAAGATCCGCACAGGCACTTCTTTGTCTGCTTATCTGTCTATTTACCTAGCTATCTACCTAAGCTACGCAAAATATCATAGCAAGCACCCAGATTATGGTAATCACATTTAGCTCCGGGCAAGGCAATCCAAGTATCCAAGGGCTGATTATCATGGCTTAACAAGCGCTGCCAGATAGCCTTATTGGGCACGATAAAATGTTGGTCGATATAAGCTGCTAACTGGGCAAACGCCTGCTGGTAGTCCGTATGCTGGGTAGTATTTATTAACCAGGCCAGTGCCGCCAAAGTTTCTGCCTGTACCCAGAAATATTTATGCTTATCACA
>JASMLZ010000042.1 GCA_030748435.1 Gammaproteobacteria bacterium
TATGGTACTAGTGGGCAGTCAGGTACCTGGTCTTTATGTTGGCATAAGGTGTCTGCTGGGCAAGGTATTGTGTTATCCAGTGCGGGTAATTTGCGCACTAGACAGGTGAAATGTGATGCTGCGGACTAGGGCACAGGGCTTTAGCTTGCTGGAGGTTAATATCGCTATGGCGGTTTTGGCGCTTGGCCTTGGTAGCATGATGGCTACCTATCTGTCAGTTGGCTATAGAGTGCAATATGGTTACCAACAACAGCAGGCGCAGTTGGTTATACAGCAAATGGTGGCAGTGTTGCCCGTGTATGCAGAGCAATTGGCTTGGCTGCAAACTCAGTCTGCCCAGCCGCCACTGGCTGACAATGCCCACTGTTGGCGGGGCCAAGTGTGCGATAAGCGACAAATGCTTTTAGCTTGGTGGGTATATTGGCAGGCCTATTTGGCACAACATCTGCCCGATGGTCACTGCTTACTTGCTTGTCAGGGCCCTTGTTTGTCTGGCGGCAGCTTGCAACTGCAGGTGCGCTGGCATGGTGGGTCATATATATCAGCCGCATGTGACGGTTGGCATTGTCTGACTCTGGACTGGCCCTTATGACAATATGCAAGCGTTCAGGTTTAGCTAGAATATCCGGATTTAGCTTATTAGAAGTATTGCTCAGTTTGGCTTTGGCCAGTGTTATATTGCTGGCTGCCAGTCAGTTGCTGCAGGCGCTAATGCAGCGAGCACATTGGTGGCAGTTACTCAGTCAAATGGTGGTTACCCGCCAGTCAGTGGAGAAGTCATTTGCTTTATTGGCCGCTCAGGTCTGCCAGTCAGGGCTAATCATGGGGGCAAGTAACCATTGGCGTTGGCATCTGCAGCCAGCCGGTTCCTGTGAGCTTTATGATGTGCGCTTGCGGGCCGACAAGCAACAGTTGCAAAAGCGCCGTTTAGGCGGCCGCTACACTAGTTTTATTGATTCCATATCAGCCTTGCGTGTGAGCTACGGCGTAAGCGGACAGGGTGATTGCGTGGTTAGGCAATGGTTGCCTGAGGTTAGCGATCAGCTCGCCCAGCAGACGGTGCTGTTGCGCTTGCAGTTTGCGGTAGGCGTGCCGGGTCAGCCTCCTGTATATGGACTGCCTGTGGGCTGGCACTTTGATAATGCCAATGACCTTGCCATGTTGTGGCAGACTAGTGAACTAGTGGTTGGTTTGCCATGCACAGTGGTTACAGATACCAAGCAAGATGGGTTGGCATTATGAAGCATACCAGCAGCAGGCAAGACGGCTGGGCATTGCTGCTTAGTCTGTTAATGGTGTTGCTGCTGGCTTGGCCCCTGCTTAGTTTGTTACAACAGGCACAGCTGCAAATAAACCTGCAGGCACAGTCTTTGCAGGTTTTACAAGCACAGTTGGAGGCTAGTCCTTTGCTCTCCAAAGGAGGCTTGTCCGATGGGCAGTCTGCTAAAAATACCCCATAAATTGGCTATTGGCTTTAGTTTATTGGAGCTGCTTTTGGTGTTGGCGATCATGTCTTTGCTGGTCAGTTTGGCTGTGCCCCAATGGCAGTTTCAGCAACATCGTGTGCATCGGCAGTTGGCCTGGTTACAACTGCAGCATATAGCCTTGGTGCAAGCCACATATCATCAGCAACAAGGCACTTATGCACAAACCATAACAGACTTGGGTTTGCCAGCAGCAGACCATGCCTATAGTTACAGCCTAACCAACTTTACCGATGATTTCCAAATTATGGCGCAAGTGCTGGTGCCAGGCCCCCAGCAAGGGGATAGCCAATGCTGGCAACTGGTATTTCATTCCAGTGCTGGCGTCTATGCTGTAAGTCAGTCTGGTCACCAGCATAATAAGTGCCATTGATGTTGGTTGGGCTGCATAACTGGGCCTTTTGCAGGCTAATATCAAACGCTAAAATAGGGTAGAATAAAGGCTTCTGAAATTGCCAATTTGCGTTAGGTTTATTATGACGATCTCTGCTGCTCAAGCTGCTATTGTAGCCACACTGCAAACCCAACCTGTGATTGATGTTGATGCTGAAATCAGGCGCCGTATCGACTTTATCAAAGGCTATCTAAAGTTTACCGGCTTACACAAACTGGTGCTGGGTTTATCCGGGGGCATTGACTCCACCACAGCGGGTAAATTAGCACAGTTGGCTTGTGACCAGCTCAATGCAGAACATGGTACTAACGTCTATGAGTTTATTGCCATGCGCTTGCCGTTTAAGGTACAGGCGGACGAAGCTGATGCCCAATTGGCAGCTGATTTTATCCAGCCAAGTCAGTTGTTGGCGGTCAATGTAGCCGCCATAGTGGAAGGTATGGATAGCGCTTGTAGTGATTTTGTCCAGAGTCAGCCATTGACGCGCCACAAACTTGATTTTTCCCGTGGTAACAATAAAGCTCGGGCCCGTATGATGGCACAGTTCTATATTGCCAATTTAACCGATGCTTTGGTGTTGGGAACAGATCATAGTGCTGAAGCTATTACCGGATTCTTTACCAAGTTTGGTGACGGGGCCTGTGATTTGGCACCCCTGTTTGGTTTAAATAAACGTCAGGTGCGAGCCCTTGCATCAGCCTTGGGTGCGCCCAGTCAGTTGGTGACAAAGACCCCAACAGCTGATCTGGAAGATGATAACCCGCAACAACCTGACGAAGCATCCTTGGGCATTAGTTACGATCAGATAGATGATTTTCTGGAAGGTAAGCCAATAGCCTCTGATATGGCTGACAAATTAATCCGTCGTTACCAAATTACCGAGCACAAACGTCAAGGCCCGGTAACCCTGTATTGCGACTGGTACAAATAAATATAAACCTGTCGATTATCTATAGACCTGAGCCGCAGACGCTACTCTGCTGGCTCAGAATCTTCTGCGAAGACACCAAACGTCAGCTTGTCAAACCAGGATGCTGGTGCCGATTCCGGTGTTGCACTTGGCTGTGTGGCAGCCGCAAAGTTTTCCTCCAATACACGCTGGGCATTGTTGGCATTGTCGGTTAGCCCCAGTTCTGTATAAGCCGTAACCAGAATCTCCAAAGCAGGTTTTACAGACGGGGTAAGCTGGTAGTTTTCCAGTACATATTGGGCTCGGTTGGCAGCGGCCAGCCAGGCACTGCGTGACATATAATAGGCGGCTACATGGATTTCATGCTGGGCTAATAAATTGCGTAAATACACCATCCGAGCCTTGGCATCGGCTGCATATTGGCTATGTGGAAAACGCTGCACCAGTGTGTTGAAGTCATTAAAGGAATCACGCATGGCACCAGGATCTTTTTTGGCCTTTTCACTAGCCAGATAGTTGTCTAAAGTCCCTTTGTTTTCTTCAAAGGCGGTTAGACCCTTAAGATAATAGGCATAGTCAACATGCTCGTGATCTGGATGCAGACGAATAAAGCGAGCGGCGGCCTGTTGGGCGGCAATAGATTGTTTGCTACGGTAGTAGGCATAGATTAATTCCAGTTGCACTTGGGCCGAATAGCGACCATAGGGATAACGTGCTTCCAGGGTTTCCAAGTCGCTAATAGCGGGCACGTAGTTGCCGGCAGCCAGTTTATCCATGGCCTTGGTGTACAATTCTGTTTCGGGTAACACTGGTTCCACTTCAATCTGGGCCTCGTTGTTAGCGCATGCGGCCAGTGCTGCCACCAATATTAAGCTAATGGCGATTTGATAAAGATTTTTTGTTGCAGCCTGTGTCATAGATATAAGCCTGTATTTAGGGATGGCTAAAAGCCTAATTATGGGGTTTTTTGCCCACCGAGGAAAGCCTTTATATAAGCAAAAGCCTTGTTTAGGTCCGTGGCCCTGGTGGGTATTTAGCCCACTCTGAGGTATAATTTGCGCCATTATTCCTTGGCTGTGCCCTTTATGACTGTGAGTAGGCAGTTATGCAAGTGCCATGCGCATCTCAGGTGTTGATTTACATGCACGATATACTAACTCTCCAAGCCATTGTTGAAGCCCAGTGGGCGGGTATGCGATTAGACCAGATTGCGGCTCTGGCGTTCCCTGATTATTCCCGTTCGCGCTTAAAAACCTGGATTCAGGACGGTGACTTGACGGTGGATAAGCAGACCTTGCGCCCCCGCGATAAGCTTTATGGTGGTGAAACCCTTGAGGTAAACACTAAAATTGAACGTCAGCAGCGCTGGCAGCCGCAAGCTATTGATCTGGATCTGGTGTTTGAAGACGAGCATATTTTGGTATTAAACAAGCCTGCTGGTCTGGTGGTGCATCCTGCTGCAGGCCACCATGACGGCACTTTGCTAAATGCCTTATTACATCACGCACCACAGCTTAACGCTGTGCCAAGAGCTGGTATTGTGCATCGTTTGGATAAAGATACAACGGGTTTGATGGTAGTAGCCAAGACCATTCCAGCACAAACCGATCTGGTGTCCCAGTTGCAAGAGCGTACTATGGGGCGTGAATATGAAGCCGTTGCGCAAGGTGTGCTTACTGGTGGTGGTGTGGTTGATGAACCTATGGCACGTCATTCCCGCAATCGTCAGAAAATGGCTGTAGCTCCATTGGGCAAGCCTGCTACTACCCACTATCGCGTATTACAGCGCTTTCGTTCCCATACCCACTTGCGGCTAAAGTTGGAAACCGGACGTACCCATCAGATTCGCGTACATATGGCGCATATCAATTATCCTTTGTTGGGTGATCCATTATATGGTGGCCGCATGCGACTCCCCAAGGGTTGTGATGAGGACCTGCTGGATTGTTTGCGGGCTTTTCGACGCCAGGCCTTGTGTGCCAAACGCCTGGAGTTAACTCACCCTTATACCCACCAGGATATGGAGTGGGAGGTGGATTTGCCGGCAGATATGCAAGCCTTGCTATTGGAGCTGGAACGGGATAACAAGCTGTGGCAAGAACAGCAGTATTATTAACCTCCGGTTTACCGGAACAGCGTTATCTGGTGCCCCAATGGCCGGCACCGGACAATGTTTTGGCGGTGGCTACCAAACGTGATTTAGGTCAGCCTGATTTGCCCCCCATGGCAGGTTTTAATCTGGCTCGCCATGTCACTGATGACGAGCAGCGCGTGCATGCACACCGGTGCCAACTGAGCCTGGATTTGCAGTTGCAACAGGAACCCGTCTGGTTGCATCAGGTGCATGGTACTGGTGTGGTGCAATTGCCCTTGGCTACCCGGGCTTTGGCTGCGGCCGATGCCAGTACCAGTGCTATGCCAGGTCAGGTATGTGTCGTGATGACGGCCGACTGTTTGCCGGTGTTATTTTGTGATAGCCATGGTACCAGAGTTGCCGCCGCCCACGCCGGTTGGCGTGGTTTATTGGCTGGCGTATTGGAAAATACCCTCAGTTATTTCGCTGATCCTGCTGATGTTATGGTATGGCTGGGTCCTGCCATCGGCCCTCTGGCTTTTGAGGTAGGGGACGATGTGCGGCAAGGATTTGTGTCTGCAGATGCACAAGCCAGCCATTATTTTGTTCCTTGTGTCCATAAGCCGCACAAGTATCTGGCCGATATTTATGGCTTGGCTCGGTTGCGCCTGCGTGCTTGTGGAGTGGAACAAATCTATGGCGGTCAGGAATGTACCTTGAGTCAATCACAAGACTATTTTTCCCACCGTCGAGACCCAGCTAGTGGTCGTCAGGCAAGCCTTATCACCTTGCTTTAGTAAAACTAAAGTAGCCCTTGAAGTTCCCTCGTTGAGCCTTATATCTATTGACGAAATAGGTATAAATTGGTGCCCTTAAAGCATCCTCAGGCACCCACATCTGGAGGTGACATATGCGTTTTGATAAATTAACCAATCGTTTGCAGGAAGCCGTTGCCGAGGCGCAATCTTTGGCTTTGTCAAAGGACCATCAATTTATTGACCCTGAGCATATGTTACAGGCCTTGTTACAGCAACAAGGTGGTTCCGCGTCAAGCCTGTTAGTGCAGGCTGGTGCAGACATGCCCTCATTGCAAGAGGCTTTGCATAAGCGTTTGCAGGCAAAAGCCCAGGTGAGTAATGATCAGGGTGATGTGCACTTTAGCAACCACTTGGTGCGCGCTTTTAATTTGGCGGATAAGGCAGCCAGTAAAGGTGGCGATCAGTTTATCTCCAGCGAATTGGTGTTGATGGCATTGGCTCAGGACAAGTCGGGTCTGGGTGATATGCTAGCGCAGGCAGGGGTGAAAAAAGCCAAACTAACCAGTGCCATAGGGCAGATGCGAGGTGGTGACAAGGTGCAGAGTCAAGGAGCAGAAGACCAGCGTCAAGCGTTGGATAAATTCACAGTTAACCTAACCGAGCAGGCTGAGCAAGGCAAGCTCGACCCGGTTATTGGTCGCGATGACGAAATACGCCGGGCTATACAGGTATTGCAGCGGCGTACCAAGAATAATCCGGTGATAATTGGCGAGCCAGGAGTGGGTAAAACTGCCATTGTTGAGGGCTTGGCCCAGCGCATTATCAATGGCGAAGTGCCAGAAGGCTTGCTCAACAAGCAGGTTCTGTCTCTGGATATGGGGGCCTTGATTGCGGGTGCTAAATATCGCGGAGAATTTGAGGAACGGCTAAAAAGTGTGCTTAAAGAACTGAGTAAACAGGAAGGCAATATTATCCTCTTTATTGATGAGATACACACCATGGTTGGGGCCGGCAAGGGTGATGGCGCCATGGATGCCGGCAATATGTTAAAGCCAGCTCTGGCGCGGGGCGAGTTACATTGTCTGGGAGCCACCACTTTGGATGAATATCGTCAGTATATTGAAAAGGATGCTGCTTTGGAGCGGCGTTTCCAGAAGGTGCTGGTGGGCGAACCCACAGAGCAGGATGCCATTGCTATCCTGCGCGGTTTAAAAGAACGTTATGAATTGCATCATGGGGTGGATATTACCGATGCCGCCATTATTGCTGCCGCGCGCTTGTCACAGCGCTATATTACCGATCGACAATTGCCCGACAAGGCCATCGATTTAATTGATGAAGCGGCCAGCCGTATCCGTATGGAAATGGATTCCAAACCAGAGGTGATGGATAAGCTGGAGCGGCGCATGATACAAATGAAGATAGAGCGTGAGGCCTTGTCCAAAGAAACGGATCAGGCCGCAGCAGCGCGCTTGCAGGATATAAATACGGAACTGACGGAGTTGGAAAAAGAATTTGCCGACTTGTTGGAAGTCTGGAATGCTGAAAAGGCCTCGGTGTTTGGGGTACAGCAGGTTAAAGAAGAACTGGAAAAGGCGCGTCAGGAATTGGAAGTGGCGCGCCGCAATAGTGATTTGGGGCGTATGTCAGAGTTGCAATATGGCAAAATCCCGGAACTGGAACAAAAGCTGGAAGCGGCTCAACAAGCAGAGGATAAGGAAAAGACCCTGCTGCGCAGCAAAGTTGGCGAAGAAGAAATCGCCGAAGTCGTTTCTCGCTGGACCGGTATTCCGGTGAGTCGTATGCTGGCCGGCGAGCGGGAAAAGTTATTGCAGATGGAGCAGGTATTGCATGGTCAGGTGATCGGGCAGAGCGAAGCCGTAACCGCCGTGGCTAATGCTGTGCGGCGTTCTCGTGCTGGGCTGGCGGATCCCAACCGTCCCAATGGTTCATTTTTGTTTCTGGGCCCCACCGGGGTGGGTAAAACGGAGTTGTGCAAGGCTCTGGCTGGCTTCCTGTTTGATACGGAAGAAGCCATGGTACGCATAGATATGTCGGAGTTTATGGAAAAACACTCTGTGGCACGTTTAATCGGTGCGCCTCCGGGCTATGTGGGTTATGAAGAGGGTGGTTATCTGACCGAGGCTGTGCGCCGCCGTCCCTATGCCGTATTGCTACTGGATGAAGTAGAAAAGGCCCACCCGGATGTATTTAATATCCTCTTGCAGGTATTGGAAGATGGCCGTTTGACCGATGGGCAGGGCCGCACAGTGGATTTTCGTAATACCGTTATTGTGATGACCTCCAATATGGGTTCTGATGTAATCCAATCCATGTCCAGTGAAGATCAGTATGATGCTATGCGTGCCAGTGTATTAGAAATAGTGGGCACTCACTTTAGGCCGGAAATGCTTAATCGTATTGATGAACTGGTGGTATTTCATCCACTGGGTAAGGAGCATGTGGCCAAGATTGCTGACTTGCAATTACAGCGTTTGCGCTCCCGTTTGACCGAGCGCGAACTGGATATGCATTTGTCTGATGCCGCCATACATATGTTGGTGGAAGATGGTTATGACCCGGTATATGGCGCCCGGCCATTAAAGAGATCCATCCAGCGTAATCTGGAAAATCCTTTGGCGCAGGAGCTATTGGCGGGCAAATTCTTACCGGGGCAAACCATTCAGGTAGATGCCGCTGAAGGACGGCTTATATTTGCCTAACAAGCATTGCACTTAAGCGCAAAGGCTTAGCCAATTTAATCAACAGGGGCCGCCAGGTCCCTGATATCTTTACCACCACCAGGCGCGACAATAAGCACCTTGTAAATCACCAAATCCTCTCTCTTTTATTAATGCCATTCTATTGGTAAGCACGATAACAGAATAATCGTAAAATATTCACGATTTCACACTCGTTATTGGCAAAATAGCAAAACACTAAAAATCAGCTATGCTTAAGGGTATAGAGCGTAATCTGTGGCTGTCTCAGGAATTAGAGTGCCGGCACGCTAATAATTATTATGATGCCGTTGGGCTTCTTAAACATACTGTTATGAGCCCCAAG
>JASMLZ010000043.1 GCA_030748435.1 Gammaproteobacteria bacterium
ACATATACATTGCTGATAATAGGCTGTAAACAAGTCTTTGAGAAGTGATATATCGACCTTACATGCAACCCTGGTCGTTATATTAGAATTAACCTATAACAAAAAGCCCATCGCACTTGTTATTTTATTTTTATATAAAACATGTTCAATCAAAATAGAAGCAAGTGCACACATAAGGTGTGGGGAGGCTTACAACTTATTTTTGATAGCAATTAAAAAGCCCGTCACAAAGGACGGGCTTCAACAACAAGCTACGACAAAAGTATTTATATACTTGCTTTATACATTGTCTGCTCAAAAGTTCATAAGCCACTCAGTTTAGAAACAGGGCCTATGGTAATAGCTTCGGAGTTAATCCCAGCCTGTTATTTCTTTCAGTCCAGTACCTATGTCAGCGAGAGAACGCACGGTTTTTACACCAGCATCATTAAGGGCAGCAAACTTCTCATCAGCAGTACCTTTACCACCGGAAATAATCGCGCCAGCATGACCCATACGCTTGCCTGGAGGGGCAGTAACACCAGCTATATAAGAAACCACAGGTTTAGTCACATTAGCCTTGATAAAGGCCGCTGCTTCTTCTTCTGCCGTGCCACCGATTTCACCAATCATAACAATAGCTTCGGTAGCAGGATCTTTCTCAAACATGGCCAGTATGTCGATAAAATTAGAACCAGGAATAGGATCACCACCAATACCTACACAAGTAGACTGGCCATAACCCGCATCAGTAGTTTGCTTGACGGCTTCATAAGTAAGCGTGCCGGAACGGGATACAATGCCGACCTTACCTGGCAAGTGGATATGTCCAGGCATAATACCAATCTTACATTCGCCTGGCGTGATAACACCCGGACAATTTGGTCCAATCAGGCGTACACCCAACTCATCGCACTTAACTTTGCACTCCAGCATATCCAATGTAGGAATGCCTTCAGTAATGGCAACGATCAGCTTGAGACCAGCATTGGCCGCTTCCAGAATAGAATCCTTACAGAAAGGTGCGGGTACATAGATCACTGTGGCTTCAGCGCCAGTGGCTTGTACAGCTTCGGCAACGGTATTAAATACCGGCAGGCCCAGATGCTCAGAGCCACCCTTACCTGGTGTTACACCACCTACCATTTGCGTACCATAGGCGATAGCTTGTTCGGAATGGAAGGTACCTTGACCGCCAGTAAAGCCCTGACAAATTACCTTGGTGTTCTTGTCGATTAAGATACTCATGCCTTACCTCCTGCAGCAGCAACCACGCTTTGTGCAGCATTTGTCAGGCTGGTTGCAGCAATAATGTCCAAACCACTTTGTGCCAGAATATTGCTGCCCAGTTCGGCATTAGTGCCTTCCAGACGCACAACAACCGGTACTTCCACACCCACTTCTTTCACGGCAGCGATAATACCTTCGGCAATCAGGTCACAGCGCACAATACCACCAAAGATATTAACCAAAATGGCATTTACCCGGTCGTCAGACAAAATAATCTTGAAAGCTTCGGCTACCCGCTCTTTGGTTGCACCGCCACCCACATCTAGGAAGTTAGCAGGGAAGCCACCATGCAGGGCCACAATATCCATGGTACCCATGGCCAAACCAGCACCATTTACCAGACAGCCAATTGTGCCATCCAAAGCAACATAGTTTAAATCCCACTCCGCGGCATGGGCTTCACGCGCATCATCCTGAGAAGGATCATGCATGGCCTGAATATCTTTGTGACGATAAACAGCATTTGAGTCGATCACTACCTTAGCATCTAGACAATGCAGATTGCCTGCTTCGGTAACAACCAGTGGGTTGATTTCCAACAGTGCAAGGTCTTTGTCCTGAAACAATTGTGCCAGACCCAAAAAGATCTTGGTAAACTGTTTAATCTGATCGCCTTGCAGGCCCAGTTTGAAAGCTAGATCACGGCCCTGATAAGGCTGGGCGCCATTAAGAGGATCAACTTCTGCTTTTAGAATTTTTTCCGGGGTTTCTTCCGCTACCTTTTCGATTTCTACGCCACCTTCAGTGGAGGCCATAAACACGATACGACGGCTGGAACGGTCTACCACTGCACCCAAATACAGTTCTTGGGCAATATCAGTACAGGTTTCCAGATAAATTTTGGCAACAGGCTGGCCATCAGCATCTGTTTGATAGGTGACCATACGGTTACCCAACCACTTATTGGCAAAGTCTGCCGCTTCTTGTTTGGAGGAAATCAGCTCAACACCACCGGCCTTACCACGGCCACCAGCGTGTACCTGTGCCTTTACTACCCAACGGTTACCTGGAATTTTATCCAGAGCCGCCATGGCTTCTTCGGCGGAATCAACGGCAATACCCTGGGATACAGGAAGGCCGTACTGGGCAAACAGTTGCTTGCCTTGATACTCATGCAGATTCATTGAAATGCCTGTTATGATTGATCGTTAAATTAAGCCGGATTGCTCCGACCGGTTAGTAAACCCAAGGCTGTAGCCCGGGGCCTATGTGGGAGCCTAAACCCCCACAAAATGAATATTTCTAGCGTTTCTTACGGTTAGCAATATGGATGGCATGGCCATCTGCCGCCAGAGCTGCCTCGTGTAAAGCCTCACTCAAAGATGGGTGAGCAAATACTGTCAGGGCCAGATCCTCGGCACTGGAACCAAATTCCATAGCAATCACAGCTTGTGCAATCAACTCTGAAGCCTGTGGGCCAATGATATGACAGCCCAAAACACGATCTGTTTCTGCGTCAGCTATCAATTTTACAAAGCCATCGGTTTCATTGGCAGCCATAGCGCGGCCACAGGCAGCAAATGGGAATTTACCAACTTTAGTCGCCACACCTTCGGCCTTAAGCTCTTGTTCAGTTTTACCTACCCAAGCCATTTCCGGATGGGTGTAGATAACAGCAGGAATGCAGTCATAGTTCATCTGCGCCTTGTGACCAGCAATGATATCGGCAACCATCACCCCTTCTTCTGACGCTTTATGGGCTAACATGGGACCACGTACAATATCACCGATAGCATATACGCTAGGGGCATCTGTACTGCAGCGATCATCAACATGAATAAAGCCTCGCTCATCCATTTGTACGCCACAGTCTTCAGCCAGCAAGCCATCGGTATAAGGCTTACGACCGACGGCAACAATTAGCTTGTCAAAAGTCTGTTTAGCCACTTCCCCAGCAGCATTCTGGAAGGTGACTTCAACTTCCTTACCATTTACCTTGGTACCACTAACCAGCGTGCCAAGACGAATATCAAGGCCCTGTTTCTTCAGTAACTTGCCAGCTTCTTTGGCCAGGTCTTTATCGGCCATGCCCAAAAAGGTATCCATGGCTTCAAATACCACCACTTCACTACCCAGTCGCTGCCATACTGTGCCCATTTCCAGACCGATAACACCAGCACCTATAATCCCCAAACGCTTGGGGGTTTCGGTAATATTCAGAGCACCTTTATTATCTAAAATCACATCTTCAGTAAGTGGTGCTGGTGGAATATTAACGGGCACTGAACCGGAAGCCAAAATAACGTGCTTGGCACTAATTTCACTAACACTACCATCATTGGCCGTGACCGTAATAAGACGATCTTTATTAAGCTTGCCCTTACCCTGAATCAGGGTTACACCATTGGCCTTAAACAAGCCAGCTACACCCATGGTAAGTTTGCTAACAATGCCTTCCTTGCGTTTAATCATGGTAGGCACGTCCATTTTGACATCGCCAGTATTAATGCCATGTACTTTAAATTCGGCCTGAGCATCATGGAATTTGTGGGTAGAGTCAAGCAGTGCCTTGGATGGAATACAGCCCACATTCAGACAGGTACCACCCAATACGGTATCACCCTTGTCATTGGTCCACTTTTCTACACAGGCAGTGTTTAAACCCAGTTGGGCTGCACGAATAGCGGCTACATAACCACCGGGGCCACCGCCAATAACCACAACGTCAAATTCTTGTGACATAGTCTTCTCTCTTACTCAGTGCGCCCTGAATCACAGGGCAACCATTTTGTTCAGTGAAATCCAGTTTAGATTTCCAACAGGATGCGGGCTGGATCTTCCAGTAATTCTTTGATAGTCACCAGAAATTGAACCGCTTCTTTGCCATCGATCATGCGGTGATCATAGGACAAAGCCAAATACATCATAGGACGAATAACCACTTCGCCATGTTCTGCCACCGGGCGCTCCTGAATCTTGTGCATACCCATGATAGCGGTTTGTGGTTGATTCAAAATAGGCGTGGACATCAAAGAGCCAAACACGCCACCATTGGTAATGGTAAAGGTGCCACCCTGCATATGCTCCATGGTCAGCTTACCATCGCGACCCAATTTAGCCAGCTCAGCAATACCCCGTTCAACATCTGCCAAACTCATACCATCGGTATCACGCAACACCGGTACGACCAAACCGCGTTCAGTGGATACGGCCACCGAGATATCCTGATAACCGTGATAAACAATATCATTGCCATCCAAAGAGGCATTTACTGCAGGAAAACGTTTAAGAGCTTCTGTAGCTGCTTTGACGAAGAAGGACATAAAGCCTAACTTGGTACCATTATGGCTCTTCTGGAACTGCTCTTTATATTGGCTGCGCAAAGCCATTACTGGTGCCATATTGACTTCATTGTAAGTCGTCAACATAGCTGTTTCATTAGTAGCCGTAACCAAACGTTTGGCAATAGTGGAACGCAGACGCGTCATAGGTACACGCCGTTCTGGGCGCTCACCTGCTGCCAATACCGGTGCCTCAACAGGTGTGCTGACAGGCGCACTGGCCGGCTCTACCACAGGATCCTTCTTGATATGATTTAACACATCTTCTTTGAGAATTCGGCCACCCTTACCAGTACCAGTAACCTGACTGGCTGTAAGATTGTTTTCGTCTAACAGTTTACGTACGGCTGGACCACTAACCTCCAAACTATCGGTAGCTAGCTCGGTGGTAGCTTCCTTTGAGGCCTCGATCACAGGTGCTGCAGCAGCACCTGCACCGGCCTTAAAGCTGGCGATAACTTCATCGCTTAAGACAGTCTCACCCTCGCCTTTCATAATCTCGGCAATGGTGCCATCAGCAGGAGCAACGACCTCCATAACTACCTTGTCGGTTTCGATATCGACAAGCAGTTCGTCACGGGTACAGGCTTCACCTGGTTGCTTGTGCCAGGTAGCTACAGTGCCATCGGCAACGGATTCAGGAAAGGATGGTGCTTTAATTTCCATAGACATAACTTTCTCTTTTGCAATATTGCTCGTTATGGGTTGATCAAACCAAATTCTTTAATTAGACAGTGGCTCAAGGCCCAAAGCCTGAGCAACTAAACTACGTTGTTCTTCCAAGTGAACTGACATATAACCAGATGCCGGTGCGGCTGAAGCAGGACGTGATGCCACACCCAATTCCAACATGGTGTTCTGGGCATGGATCACTTTACGCATATGATGCTGACTACAATACCAGGCGCCCTGATTGAGTGGTTCTTCCTGACACCATACGACGACTTCCAGATTGTCATAGGTTGCCAAGATAGCTGCTAAATGGTCTTCAGGGAATGGATAAAGTTGTTCAATACGAATTATGGCCACATCACTAATATTGGCATCACGCTGTTTTTCCAACAGGTCGTAGTAAACCTTACCGCTAGTCAGAACAACTCGCTTAATGGCTGCTTTGTCAGTCAGATTATTATCGTCTATAACCGTCTGGAATTGTCCTGCAGACAGTTCACTCACATCAGATACGGCCAACTTATGGCGCAGCAGGCTCTTTGGTGACATTACGATTAATGGCTTGCGCATGGGGCGAATAGCCTGTCGGCGCAGCATATGAAATACCTGTGCTGGTGTAGAAGGCACACATACTTGAATATTATGTTCAGCACACAATTGCAAGAAACGCTCTAAACGGGCCGAGGAATGCTCAGGACCCTGGCCTTCATAACCGTGAGGCAATAACATAGTCAAACCACACATACGGGCCCACTTATGCTCGCCACTGGTAATAAACTGGTCAATCACCACCTGAGCGCCATTAGCAAAGTCACCAAATTGTGCTTCCCAAATAACCAAGCCCTTAGGCGCTGTAGCAGCATAACCATACTCAAAGGCCAATACCGCTTCCTCTGACAGATAGGAATCAAAAATGGTAAATTCAGGCTGGTTATCAGACAGATTTTTTAGCGGTACATAAGCACCATTACCTTTTTGATCATGCAATACCGCATGGCGATGAGAAAAGGTGCCGCGACCGACATCTTGACCCGTTAAACGAATAGGGTAGCCTTCTTCCAGCAAGGTCGCATAAGCCATAATCTCGGCAAAGCCCCAGTTGCACTGGGCGGCACCGGTGGCCATCTTCACACGATCATCAAGAATTTTCTTCACTTGACGCTGCACCACATGGCCAGCCGGAACTTCAGCAAGACGCTGACCTAAATCCCGAATAACGGCAGCATCCACTTTGGTGTCTCCTGGCACAGTCCAGTGATGATTTAGATACGGCTTCCAATCAACAAAGGTATTAGCATCAGGCTCTGTGACTAGCGATTTGGCAACATGACGGCCATTGTCCAAAGCATCACGGTAATCATCTTGATAAGCTTTTACTTCGCTGGCAGTTAAAATACCCTGTTCGATCAAACGCTGTGAGTAGATTACCGGCACTGCTTTTTGGGTTTTGATAGCCGCGTACATCAAAGGCTGAGTACCAGATGGCTCATCGGCTTCGTTATGGCCTCGACGACGATAACAAACCAGGTCAATGACCACATCACGCTGGTATTCATTGCGGTAATCCAAAGCCAACTCAGAAACAAAAGCCACGGCGTCAGGATCATCACCATTGACATGGAAAATGGGTGCATCGATAAACTTGGCCACATCAGTGCAATATTCAGTTGAGCGGGCATCTTCTTTATGGCTAGTGGTAAAGCCAACCTGGTTATTGATCACGATATGCACCGTGCCACCCGTCTTATAGGCCCGGGTCTGGGACATTTGGAAAGTCTCCATTACCACACCCTGACCGGCAAAGGCCGCATCACCATGAATGCAAATAGGCAACACAGTAGAGCCTGTTTGATCACCACGGCGATCCTGACGCGCCCTTACTGAACCTTCAACCACGGGGTTGGCGATTTCCAGATGAGAAGGGTTAAAAGCCAGAGCCATATGCACTTCACCACCAGGGGTGTGTACATTGGTAGAGAAACCCTGATGATACTTTACATCACCCGAGGTATTAAGAGGACGCTTGCCCTCAAACTCTTCAAATAGATCAGCTGGATTTTTGCCAAAAATATTTACCAGAACGTTCAAACGGCCACGATGGGCCATACCAATAACCACTTCTTTGGTTTGCTTGCTACCTGCGCGCTGAATCATGGTATCCAGCATCGGGATCAGACTTTCACCACCTTCCAGACCAAAACGCTTGGCACCGGCAAAACGAGAACCGAGATATTTTTCTAACCCTTCAGCCGCCACCAGACGCTCAAAAATATGCTTACGCTTGGCAGGTGAATGATGGGGATGACTGCGTACTGACTCCATACGCTGACGAATCCACATCTTTTGGTCCGTATCAACGATATGGTTATATTCAACTGCAACGGTAGAACAATAGGTTTGCTCAAGCGCCTCGATCACCTCTCCCAGAGGCATTTCTTCCTTGCCCAGAAAAGATGCACCTACCTGAAAGACCGTATCCAGATCCGCCTTGGATAATTCATGAAAGGTCAGATCAAGGACTGGTACCGGTGGCTTGCGCTTATGAGCTAAATTTAAAGGATCCAAATCAGCCACTTGGTGGCCATGCAGTCGATAGGCGTTAATAAGGCGCATAACACGCACCTGCTTGCGCTCGTGCTCACTGCTTACAGATTTGGCAGGTAGAGGAGAAGATTTGCGCTGATTTTTGCCAAGTAGCAGAAAATGCTCACGTATCGGTGCCAAAGGCACATCGCCAGCCAGAGCCTCGGGGACACGAGGCAATTTATCGAATTCCTGACGCCAGTTTTCTGGCACCGCATTAGGATCAATTAAGTAAGTTTCGTAAAGCTGCTCTATATAAGCAAAATTACCACCGGAGAAATGCGACTCTCTTAGTTGCAGATCCATTAAGCTATCGGACATTCAGCGTTTTCCAGACTTGTAAATTAACAACTTTCCCAGCTTTATAACTCACTAATGGAGGGTTATTAAAACTGAGTACCTATAAGGCAATTTAACTATAACCAATCGATTGTTATATATGCCTTTTTGTTATTAAAATATGTGTAAGTATTATACCTGTAAGCGACATCATATACTAGCGACTTAGCCTGATGTAGACCAAGGTTGCAAAGCTTTTAGCCAGCTCCAAATGAGCTAAGCGAGATAATTTGTGAAAAAGCCATTTAGTTACTTACGACACTAATCCAAAGACAAAAAAAACCCCTGTTTTACACCAGGGGTTTATTGATTGATCAAGTACCTCGACTTAACAGCATATTGCGTATATGACCAATCGCCTTGGTCGGGTTTAGACCTTTCGGGCAAACGCTTACGCAGTTCATAATGCCATGGCAGCGGAACACACTAAAGGGGTCGTCCAATTCAGCCAATCGTTCCTCAGTCGCAGTATCGCGACTGTCGGCCAGAAAGCGATACGCCTGTAGCAAACCCGAAGGCCCAACAAACTTGTCCGGGTTCCACCAGAAAGAAGGACATGAAGTGGAACAACAGGCACATAGTATACATTCATACAAACCATCCAGTTTGGCCCGCTCTTCTGGTGACTGCAGGCGCTCAATGGCTGGTGCCGGCTTATCATTTTGCAAGAATGGTTTGATACGCTCATAATTCTGGTAAAACTGATCCATATCGATCACCAGATCACGAATAACTGGCAAAGCAGGCAGTGGGCGCAATACCAGCTTGTTGTTTTTTACACATTCAGACAAGGGTGTAATACAAGCCAAGCCATTGACACCATTAATATTCATACCATCGGAACCACATACCCCCTCACGGCAAGAACGGCGAAACGCCAAGGTGCTATCTTGATCTTTTAGCAGATGCAAGACATCCAAGACCATCAGATCCTTGCCACCAGTATCAAGCTGGAAGTCCTGCATGTATGGCTTTTGGTCCTGTTCAGGATGATAGCGATATACACTAACAGTTAACATGTGGCGCTCCTTAATATGTGCGTACTTTTGGTGGAAAAGCTTCAACAGTAGAAGGCTTGAAATTAACATCACGTTTACCAATGCGCTGTTCCAGCGGATAGTAAACTGAGTGTTTTAACCAATTCTCATCATCGCGCTCAGTAAAGTCGTTACGAGCATGAGCGCCACGACTTTCCTTACGCTCTTCAGCAGCCACTGCGGTAGCAAAGGCTACCTCAAACAAATTCTGCAATTCCAAAGCCTCAATGCGATCGGTATTGAAAGCGCCGGATTTATCTTGCAAATGCAAATTATCAACCTTGTCTTTCAATTCACGCAATAGCTGCAAACCAGTCTGCATACTCTCGCCTTCGCGGAACACACCAAAGTACAACTGCATGATTTTTTGCAGCTCGGCTCGCACAGCAGGCACACTTTCACCGCTTGTGGAACTATTTAGCTTATTTAGACGAGCCATGGCTTGATCCAGATTAGCCTGAGTAGCCCCCTTGGATTCAAAACCATCGCGCATGGATTTTTCGATCTGCAAACCACAAGCGCGACCAAACACGACCAAATCCAATAAAGAATTACCGCCCAGACGATTAGCCCCATGCACAGACACACATGCTACCTCACCACAGGCATATAAACCCTCTACGACACGAGTTTCTGATGCATTTTCCGGATACAGAACCTGACCACCAATATTGGTAGGCAAACCACCCATCATATAGTGACAGGTTGGCACTACAGGCACTGGCTCAACCACTGGATCGGCATGGGCAAAGGTACGTGACAGTTCACAGATACCAGGCAAGCGACTTTCCAGCACCTCTTCTCCCAGATGGTCAAGCTTAAGAAACACATGGTCACCGTTTTCACCACAGCCACGGCCTTCAAGAATCTCCATGACCATGGAACGGGCAACCACATCACGCCCCGCCAAGTCTTTGGCATTAGGCGCATAGCGTTCCATAAAACGCTCACCATCCTTATTAATCAAATAGCCACCTTCACCACGACAGCCTTCAGTAACCAACACACCAGCACCGGCAATACCAGTGGGGTGGAATTGCCACATCTCCATATCTTGAGCCGGCAAGCCCATACGCAGAGCCATGCCAACGCCATCACCAGTATTAATATGTGCATTAGTGGTTGATTGATAAATACGTCCGGCACCGCCGGTAGCCAATACTGTCGCCTTGGCTTCGACATAAACAGTCTCACCAGTTTCCATGCAAATGGCAATCACACCCACCACATAGCCGTCATCATTTTCAACCAGATCAACGGCATACCACTCATTCAAAAAGGTAGTACCACCTTTTAGATTACCCTGATACAAAGCATGTAACAGCGCGTGACCAGTACGATCAGCAGCAGCACAGGTACGTGCAGCTTGACCACCCTCACCAAAGTTTTTGGACTGACCACCAAATGGACGTTGATAGATACGACCATTCTCGAAACGGGAAAAAGGCAGACCCATATGGTCCAGCTCAAATACAGCTTGTGGTCCCACAGAACACATATACTCTATGGCATCCTGATCACCAATATAATCAGAGCCCTTAACCGTATCATACATATGCCAACGCCAATCATCATTGGGGTCATGACTGGCAATCGCACAGGTAATACCACCCTGAGCCGATACGGTATGGGAACGCGTTGGAAAAACCTTGGTAATACAAGCTGTCTTAAGCCCAGCTTCTGTTAACTGCAATGCCGCGCGCATGCCGGCACCACCGCCACCGATAACGATGGCTTCATAAGTCATTTTACGCAGTGTGTTAGACATGACTATAGACCCCACAACAACTGAATACCCCAAACGGTATAAGCAAACATCGCTGTACCGGTAAGCATTTGGAAAACAAAACGATAGCCCATTGGTTTAATATAGTCCGTGGACACAGACCACAGACCAATCCAGGTATGAGCACCTAAAGACAGCAGTGTCATAAAACTAAAAATACGCATGGAGGTCAGCGCAAACAAACCACTCCACTGTGCATAGGTCAACTGCGGATTAGTCAGCAGGTAAACCACCAAAAACACCGTGTAGGCTGTCAAAACCACGGCACTTACCCGTTGAATCAGCCAGTCATAAAGGCCACTGCGACCAAAACTGGTAACTGCCTTTACCATACCCAAGCCCCCGCTAATAATGCCACCATAACAGTGGCGCCAAGCACCAATTTAGCTGCTATTTCTGCGCTTGCCAGTTCTTCACCATAGCCCAAATCCTGCACCAGATGTTTGACACCAGCAAACAGGTGAAAAGCCAAAGAGACCAACAGCCCCCAGGCAATAAACTTGGCTAAAAAATATTCCCGCATGATCATTTTGGCGGAGTCAAAACCTTCCGCACTACTAAGGGACAGATCAAACAAAATAAACATAAAAATAAGACCAATAAACAACATCACACCCGTCGCACGATGGCTAATAGACACCATGGCGGGCAAGGGTTGTTTAATGGTCCTGAGATCCAGATTCACAGGTCTGTTTTTGCTCACGATTACCTTCTCTTTATACTGAAATTTACTCAGCCGTTTGGCATTCTCTGGTTGCCATCTGATCAACAAACTACCTAATCAAATAGGAAGAAAGCAATAGATAACCACGTCCAAAACATATAGATATTATTGCACGTTCGACCTTTTCTTAGCTGAAAGCGTCAAACTGCGCGCAATTATAGAGATATTGCCCAAAAAACACAACGTGACCTTGGTCTTACGAAACTAATTATTTATTTAGGATTTGGTTGCCTAAAATCAATACAATTTTTTTGTAAAATGTTTACAAAACTCTAAATTAAGAGTGCAATCAGTCAAGCAACACAAAGCAACTGAATAGAGATATAAATCATGGTAATATTAGCTATTTACTTACCGAATCATGCTACGGGGGCGGTTTAAGGTAGAATAGCCACCGCATATGGGATTACGCCATTTTGTAGTGAATTTTCATACAACTACTAGTTTTGTGCACATTGACAATCCCCAATCAGCCCCTATAGTGGGGCCGTCCCGACCAAAGCGGGCTATTTATTAGCTTAGCAAACTACGAAAACTACCAAGGAGCCAATTGATGTCCGATAAAAAAGCCACACTGCAAATAGAAGGCATGGACCCCATTGAATTGCCGATCTACTCCGGAACGACTGGCCCAGATGTAATCGATGTACGCTCTCTGGTAAGCAAGGGTATATTTACTTACGACCCAGGTTTTGTGTCTACCGCCTCTTGCGAGTCAAAGATTACCTATATTGATGGTGACCAGGGCGTGCTATTGCACCGTGGCTATCCTATTGAAGAACTAGCCAACAACTCTACTTATCTGGAAACCTGCTACCTGCTGATTTACGGAGAATTACCCACTAGCGAACAGCTAGCTGAGTTTGAAGAACAGGTTGCCAAAAAGACCATGGTACATGAACAACTGGTTAACCTGTTCCGTGGTTTCCGCCGTGATGCTCACCCCATGGCTATCATGTGTGGCGTGGTTGGCGCACTGTCAGCATTCTTCCACGATCGACTGGACATTAGTGACGAAGCCCACCGCGAAGAGTCAGCCTTGCGTCTAATCGGCAAGATGCCAACTTTGGCGGCCATGTCTTACAAATATTCTGTTGGCCAGCCATTTATGTATCCTCGTAACGATCTGAATTATAGCGAGAATTTCTTGCATATGATGTTCGGCACTCCATGCGAAGAAAGCAAAATTGATCCCGTCCTGGCTCGTGCTATGGATAAAATCTTTATGCTGCACGCCGACCACGAACAGAATGCCTCTACTTCTACAGTACGCCTGGCCGGGTCATCTGGCGCCAATCCATTCGCCTGTATTGCTTCAGGCATAGCTGCACTTTGGGGCCCTGCTCACGGCGGCGCCAACGAAGCTGTACTGGATATGCTGGAAGAGATAGGCGATGTATCCCAAATCGATACCTTTATAGCTAAAGCGAAGGACAAAAACGATCCGTTCCGTTTGATGGGTTTTGGTCACCGTGTCTACAAGAACTTTGATCCACGCGCCAAAGTGATGCGACAAACCTGTGATGAAGTCCTAGATCTATTGGGTATTGAAGATGATCCCCTGCTACAGATAGCCAAGCGTTTAGAACAAATCGCTTTGGAAGACGAGTACTTTATTGAGCGCAAGCTATATCCAAACGTAGACTTCTACTCTGGCATTATCCTAAAAGCAATCGGTATCCCAACTTCCATGTTTACCGTGATCTTTGCTATGGCCCGCACCGTGGGTTGGATTGCTCACTGGCACGAAATGCACAGTGGTCCATATCGTATCGGTCGTCCACGTCAGTTATATACTGGAGAAACAGAGCGACACTATCCAAAGAAATAGCAACGGCTATTTTCAAATCAGTAAAAAAGCCACTTTCGAGTGGCTTTTTTAGTACCCAAAACTCGCCCACCAAAACATATCTGCCCCATATACACACTCTTGACTGGTCGGTATAAAAATCCTTATGCACCTGATTGGACAGCCCAAAACAAAAAAACGCCCCATATTTTGGCACGCTGCTTGCTAACATATAAACGATCCCCAAAGCAGTGCGCTTTTAGGGAAAAAAACGCGTTATGTGCACCAAAACATAACCATAACAAGACATTAACGCACCATATTGGTGCATTTATACTTACGGGAGTATATTGTGGAATCCATGAGTAGTGCAGTTGCCACTTTGGTACAGAGTTCCAATACCTTATTTATCTTAATTGGCGCCATTATGGTACTTGCCATGCATGCAGGCTTTGCCTTTCTGGAAGTTGGCACCGTACGACATAAGAACCAGGTGAATGCGCTGGTAAAAATCATCAGTGATTTTGCTGTTTCTTGTCTGGTTTACTTCTTTATTGGTTATTGGGTTGCTTATGAGCAAACCTTCTTCTTGGGTGCTGCAGAATTAAGCGCAGATAATGGTTATGCTCTGGTCAAATTCTTTTTCCTGATGACCTTTGCGGCAGCTATTCCAGCGATCATTTCCGGTGGTATCGCAGAACGGGCAAAATTTTGGCCGCTGCTGTTAAGTGCAGCCATCTGCGTAGGCTTTGTTTACCCTTTATTCGAAGGCATTGCCTGGAATGGCAACTACGGCTTCCAGAGCTGGTTAGAAGCTAATTTTGGGGCCAGCTTTCACGACTTTGCCGGTTCTATTGTGGTACATGGCATGGGCGGATGGATTGCTATCGTTGCGGTGTTATTGCTAGGCAACCGTAATGGCCGCTACAAGAAAGGCCAAGTTACGGCCTTTGCACCATCCAGCATACCGTTTTTAGCATTGGGGGCCTGGATACTGACTATCGGCTGGTTTGGCTTTAATGTGATGTCAGCACAAACGCTGGATGGTATAAGTGGACTGGTTGCTGTAAACACACTTATGGCCATGGTTGGTGGCACCATTGCGGCACTGGTAGTGGGTAAAAATGACCCAGGATTTGTGCACAACGGCCCCCTGGCAGGTCTGGTCGCTGTGTGTGCCGGGTCTGACTTAATGCACCCGATTGGTGCTTTGGTAGTGGGAGCTATAGCCGGCGCTCTCTTTGTCTACGCCTTTATCCTGACTCAGAATCGCTGGCAGATAGATGATGTTCTGGGTGTTTGGCCACTGCACGGTCTGTGTGGAGCCTGGGGCGGCATTGCTGCCGGTATCTTTGGTCTGGAGGCCTTTGGTGGCCTGGGTGGTGTTAGCTTGATAAGCCAGCTTATTGGTTCCCTTGCGGGCATCGCCATTGCGGTAATCGGCGGACTAATTGCTTATGGTTTGGTGAAGGTGCTGCTTGGTTTGCGCCTTACCGAAGAAGAAGAATTTAATGGTGCTGACCTTTCTATCCATAAGATTGGTGCCAGTTCCATGGACTAATCCGATTGGTCAATATAATCTAGTTAGTATGTTGTGCATACTATTGGGGGTAGATGCAAAACCATCTACCCCCTTTTTTTATTTACTGACACGGAACATTGCACGAGGCAGAATTTTGTCTTGTGACAAGGTAAAGACAAAAGCCAAGCGGGCCTGACCCTTATTAATCCTTGTGCCTAATCTCAAAACAATAATGGATTTTTTTATTGCGCGCAAAATCGCGGTCAATGGTTTGGTTACTTATATCCAGCACCTTGTTAAATTGCTCAACCTTGTCATCCAGAACAAATTTGCGGTAGTTGGTGGAGAAGATCAGGGTACCCTTCTCAGCCAGCAATCCCATAGCTTGTTTGATCATCCAGACATGATCCCTTTGCACATCCATGACTCCCAACATACGCTTGGAATTGGAGAAAGTCGGCGGATCCAGAAAAATAAGATCGTATTTGCCGGCATGAGTTTTGCCATGGTGACGCAAAAATTCCATACAATCGGCCTGCTCCAACTTGTGTAGCCATTCGCTGCAACCATTAAGTGCCAGATTCTTACGTGCCCAACTCTGGTAGGTGGCAGACATGTCCACACTCAGAGAGTTCTTCGCTCCCCCTTTGATAGCATGCACAGTGGCACTGGCTGTATAACAGAAAAGATTTAAGAAACGCTTGCCGGCAGCCATATTCTGAATACGTTTGCGCACCGGACGATGATCAAGAAACAAACCAGCATCCAGATAATCGGTCAAGTTCACCAGTAACCGGCAATCACCCTCCTTCACTTCCAGATATTCACCACCTTGATGCAAGGCCTGATACTGTCGCTTGCCGGTTTGTTGTTTGCGCTGCTTTAATATAATGCGTTGTTCTGGTATGCCAGTAGCTTGTGGCAAAGCCAGCAGCACTTCCTGCAAACGGCGCGCCGCACTATCCGTATCCACCTTGGCTGGCGGTGCATATTCTTGCACATGTAACCAGTCACCATAGACATCTACCGCCACAGCATATTCAGGCATATCGGCATCATATAGGCGGTAGCAGCTAATATCCTGCTGCCGCAGCCAACTTTTAAGTTGTTTAGCGTTCTTACTGATACGGTTAGCAAACATTTGTGCGCCTGTACTCAGTTCCTGTAACGGTATAACGCCATCCGTTTGGCGACGGTCACTAAAATGATTATCGGCCGCAATATCAAACAATAATAGTTGGCTTTTGATCGCGCCATTGAAGAAACTGTATTGTTTATGTGAACGCAAGCCTACTGCTTTACCCAAATCAGGGTTACCGGTAAACACTGCCAATTGCCAGCCCTGAAATTGCTGGCTAACTTTTTCACCCAGATATTGATACAAATACTGTATATCTGCTACTTCACTTAAACGGGCGCCATAAGGGGGATTAGTAATGATTAATCCAGATGCCAGATCTGCCTTATGGGTTAATGGCTTTAGTTCTTGTAATTGACGATGGCTAACGCGAATAAAAGACGCCACACCAGCCTGTTTGATATTTTCACGACTCTGAGTCAAGGCTTTTGGCATACCATCGTAACCATGAATCTCAGCCACAAAAAGTGCCTCGCCGGCCTCTCGTCGCTGTTCTGCTTCATCCCACAACCCCTGCCACAATTGCCTATCATGCTGGGCCCAGGTTTGCAGACCAAACCGCCAACGTAACAAACCCGGCGCCGTATCAGTGGCCAGCAAAGCGGCTTCGATCAAAAAAGTACCAGAACCACACATGGGGTCGATCAGGGGCGCGCCTTGAGCTGCCAACTGTGGCCAGCCTGCACGTATTAACAAGGCAGCAGCCAGATTTTCTTTTAGGGGGGCCATACCGCCATCCTGACGATAACCACGACGATGCAGACTGTCACCGGACAAATCAATGCTGATACGCACACGACCACGATTGACAAATACGTTAACTCGCAGGTCCGGGTCTTGTTTAGCAATACTGGGACGGGCTAAACCAGCATCACGGAACTGGTCGACAATAGCGTCCTTAACCTTTAAAGCACCAAAGTGAGTATTATCAATACCACGTAGACGCCCGGCATAATCAACCAAAAGCGTTTGTCCACTATGCATATGTTGCTGCCAATCAACAGTCATTACAGCATCATACAAGTCATCAGGCGAGTCTATTCTTGTTTCCTGAACCAATAATAAAATGCGATTGGCAAGGCGACTCCACAAACAGGCTCTATAACCCACTGCCAAAGCGCCTGTAAACAGCACACCACCCTGAGATAATTTGACATTTTCAGCTCCCAGGCTGGCTAGTTCGTCAGCAAGAATAGGCTCAATAGCCTTGGGACAGGTAGCAAAATAAGAGTGATTCATAAGAAGGCATGGCCAGATATAATAAAGCCGGCATTATACACGAACACTGGCATGATATTGAGTATTGCTTAGAGCAGGCAATAATCTACGCCATGGTAAGAGGTAACCAGTTACTATAAATGATCACCGAGATAGTAATCAGGGCAACCAGAAAACATAGCCCCAAAGTAATAACCGACACACTAAATAGAAATGCGCGCTCTTCGGAAACCTTCATCATTTCAGGCATACCAGTAAACAAAAAATACAAGGATACAGATAAAGCCATTAGCATAACCGACACATCAACCCAAACCACCGGCCATAGGCCAATAATCCCCGCTCCTAACATGGGTGAGGCAACAAAGGTAGCCAGCACCATACAGTTGCGGAAGCCAGAATTTGCTCCATAAGTGCGTTCCATCCAGTAAATACCTGCACCCAGCGCTGCCACAATCAAAATCAAAGCAACATACATAGTGATAGCAACGGGCAAGGCACTCTCGGTAGTCAAAGTGTGGTATTGACCGTTACCAACACTCCACCCCATTTGCGTAGTACCAATAAATAAAGAAACCGCTGGAATAGCAGCCATCCAGCTTAATTGAGTAAAGAAACTATGGCGTAATCCATAACGCCTTTGACGAATATTACGCCAGGTTGGTTGTGGCCGATAAACCAGATTCCAAAAATCTTCAAAAAACATGCCTACTCTCCGTGCCGCTACTGCTGCTATTTTTATAATTATATAATTCTAATTGATACGAGCAAGCTAGATAATTAGCTCACTCATAGCTGGGCTTACTACGCCGACTAAATAAAAAATAATTTATGCTTATCATGGTAACAAATAAACAGGCACCCCCAAAATTATGGGCTACGGCAACAGGCAATGGCAAATGCCAATATATATTGGCCAGACCCAAAACAAACTGAGTACTAAACAATAGCGCCAACAGAACGGCAAAAAAATGCAGGCGAACGTCAGGCTGTTGCCAAAATTTACGCGCCAACAACAATAGATAAATGCCCAGTACCACAGCCATTATGCGATGCATCATATGAATGGCTTTACGTGCCTCACCATCCATTAAACCACCTAGATAATTAGGCCCCAGGGTCTGACTCAAATTAAAGCCCTCGGCAAAATTCATTGCTGGCCACCACTGCCCGTTGCAAGCTGGCAAATCAGAGCAGGCCATGGCAGCGTAATTAGCACTCATCCAACCACCCAAGAAGATTTGGGCAACCGTCAAGAACAACCCTATCAGTGCCCATACACGCAGGCTGCTACGACGCTGCCGCAACCGCAACGGGCGCACCTGACGTCCCATGCGAGAAAAACGCAGCAGTAATATAGCCAATAAACTGGCACTAATAAAACCACCAAACAGATGTGCTGTAACGATTTGTGGCCACAATTTCCAGGTTACTGTCCAAGCTCCAAAGGCCCCCTGCAATATTACTACAGCCAATAACAACTGCGTATGCTTAAACGGATAATACAAGCGGCGGCGGTAGATCCATGAGCCCAAGGCAATAATCAAGATAAGAAAACCCAGTGCAGTAGCGAAATAACGGTGAGTCATTTCCATCCAGCCTTTGCCAACCTCTACCGGGCTATTTGGATAAAGTGCCTCTGCTTGTTGAATTTCTACTGCGGTTTGCGGCACCAAAAGGCGACCATAACAACCCGGCCAGTCAGGGCAACCAAGACCAGCATCAGCAAGGCGCGTCCAGGAACCCAATATAATCACACAACAAACTGTTACCAGAGCTAATGCAGTTAGCTTAACAATCCAACCTGGTGCAGACCCCATACTACTCATCTATACCCCTACTCAACCGACCATTGAACGGAAGAACACACGCGCATAATGGTCCACTAATAAAAAGGCGAATAAACCATTGAGATAAAAAATAGAATAGGCAAAGGTTTTCATGGCATGCTCATCAGTTTTACCACGATATAACTTCCAGGCATGGTATATAAACATCAAACCCAAACCTACAGCGCCAGCCAGATAAATCAATCCTGTCATATCAATGACAAATGGAATAAGTGTTACCGCCAAGAGCATCATGGTATACAACAATACTTGCGCTTTGGTAAATTCGATACCATGGGTAACAGGCAACATGGGCAC
>JASMLZ010000044.1 GCA_030748435.1 Gammaproteobacteria bacterium
TGCCGATAGTACAGAGACAGGGTAATACAGGTGATACCCATGCCCAAACCAAGCACCAGAAACCAACTATCAGTGATGGCACGAGACGCATCTAAAGTCTGCAATGCCTGAAAGATAATAGCCGCCGAACTGGTATAACCAACCAGCACAGCTACCAGACCAGCACTAATATAGGCAGGATTAAACCAGCGCAACATGTTTTTGACCGCCTTATGGGGAGGAGCAAATATGTTGGCCTAATTAAACATTCAGGTCAAGGTGGGGGCACTTGGGTTTGTTGGTACCAGTGCACGCCATGGGCATCAGTTGTGCGTTGCAGTTTACCCTTGGTAAGCAAAAGATTAAGATGGGCTATGGTTTCTCCCACGGCAAAAGTAAGTACCGCATTATCAACCTTACGCTTGAACAGACTACCAAAAAGATCAACCACTCGTTTGGGCTTTTGACATGCCTCCAGTAATTTGCTCAAGCCTTGTTGGTGATCATCTTGCAGTTCTAGCAGACGTGGATGGGCTCCTTGAAAGGGTCTTTCATGGGCAGGTAGCACCAGTACATCGCGGGGTAGAAGGTGGTGCAATTTTTCACACGAGTCCAGCCAGTCCTGCAGGGGATTGCCGTTTGGCTCTGTGGGCCAGACACTGACATTGGATGAGATACTCGGCAACAGCTGATCACCGGAAATATACAGGTTTAGGTCGGCGCAAAAAAAGGTGATATGTTCAGGAGCATGGCCGGTACCCACTATGATTTGCCAGTTGTGGCCTGCCATTTCAATAATATGGCCATCCTGCAGACGCTGATACTGCTCTGGTAAGGGTTTAACCAACTTGCTATAGCCGCCATATTTGGCTTTGAAATGGTCGAGCTGTGCTGGACTGAGACCAGCAGCGGCATAAAATTCAGTCGCTGTTACAGGTGCTTCACAAGACTGATCGGCAGCTAATATACGGCCCATTATATAGTCTGTACGTGACATGTAGAGTGGTACCTGCCAGACCTGACATAGCCATCCTGCCAAGCCCACATGGTCAGGATGAAAATGTGTCACTATGACTCGATGGAACGGTTTTTTCTGTGTGAACTCCTGCATTACCTGCTGCCATATATCCATGCAAGCGACAGAACCGATACCTGTATCAATCAAAGTCCACCCATCCTCATCCTCCAAAATCCACAAATTAATATGATTAAGTGAGAAAGGCAGAGGCATACGCAGCCAGTAAATGCCCGGAAATATTTCCTGAGGCTGGCCCTCAGGAGGTGGTGTATCGATTGGGAAAGTCAGATATTGGCGGCTCAAGATAGTTATCCTAACAAATATGGCTGAGTGGACAGCCGCTTGAATAAACAATGCAAGCGCAAATAATACCTTAGAGCATATAAGGCAGTCATTATAACGACTGGCTAGTCGGCCTGTCGTCTAACACAGTTAGTTGGGTTAAAACCCGTCCAAGGGTAGTTGGTGAACCAGTGTATTGGTCCTCATTATTCAGATAAACGTAACCAGTCCACCAAAACTTGCGCGCTGGCCTGTATATAAGGATCCTGTTCGGCACTGGCATAGTCAAATTCATGTTCCTCGACCTTTGCTACTGGTGCTTGATCTGATTTTTCACGCAATTCATTAATAGCTTGTAAATACCACAACTTCCTGGCCTCCCATTCCGCTCGACGAGTCTCCAGATGCAAGCTGATCGTATCCTCTTGTTGCTCTCGATAAGCCTTTACCTGCTGGGCATAAAATAGGTTTGCATCCTCTTGGTTGCGCTGTTTCTGCTGTTCCTGCAGGTAGGGTATGATTTGTGGCAGATTGATATAACGTGGATGTTGCAAAGGAGATACTTGATCCCAGGGCAGGGCATAATCCAAATTGCTTTCGCCAACCAGACTGTGATCAATCAGCATCGGCAGGTCAATATCAGGTATGACGCCTTTATGCTGTGTTGATGCACCACTTACCCGATAGAACTTAGCCTGCGTATATTTAATTTGGCCCTGGCTTAAGTCGGTGAGGGTTTGCACGGTACCTTTGCCATAAGTCTGGCTACCCACGATCAGAGCCCGTTGATAATCCTGCATGGCGCCAGCAAAAATTTCCGAGGCTGAAGCGCTGACTCGATTTACCAACACAGCCATCGGTCCGGCATATACCAACAAAGGGTTGCGGTCCTGTTGTTTTTCAATATGACCGTTATTGTAACGTACCTGCACCGTAGGGCCCTGTTCAATAAATAACCCTGTCAGTTGATTGGCTTCAATAAGAGAACCGCCACCATTGTTGCGCAGATCAATAATAATACCATCAACTTCAGCGGCCCTGAGTTCGGCTACCAGATTGAATACATCGTGGCTGGTACTGCGGTAGTTCTCATCACCGCGGCGGTAGCCTTCATAGTCAAAATAAAAAGTGGGCAGCTTTATAACCCCAATTTTTTGCGGCCCCATATCCGTCTCCAGAGTGATTATTTCCTGGGTGGCAGCCTGATCTTCCAGTTGTACCTTGTTACGAATGATATGAATAGTTCGGGGGCGTGCCTGCAGGTCACCAGCTGGAAGAATCTGTAAACTAACCTGACTGTCTTTGGGGCCGCGAATAAGGTTGACAACATCATCCAAACGCCAGCCTACAACATCAACAAATTCTTCGTCTTGCTGAGCAATACCAACGATATAATCAGCCGCCTTTAACTCGCCGGCCTTGTCGGCTGGGCCGCCAACCACAATCCGTACCACTTTGGTATAGTCATTATCCCGTTGCAAGACGGCACCAATGCCTTCCAGAGAAAGGCTCATATCAATATTAAAATCTTCCACTCTACGTGGTGACAGATAGGCTGAATGGGGGTCGGTAACCATAGTAAGACTATTGGCAATACTACTAAACATATCGCGTTCATCGACCTGCAATAAGCGCTTGATCTGGTTATTGTAACGCTTGTTCAGACGGATGCGAATCTGGGCTTCCGTTTCATCTTCCAACAAACCATTAATAAACTGGTTCTTAAGTAACTTGCGCCACAGGTCCTCTAGTCCGGCAAGGTCAGCTTGTCTGGGAAAGCGGTTGGCATAGATAGGCAGACTCTCTTGGCGCTGGTAGACAAATGTTTGCTGCTCATCCTGCAGCCACTGCAGGTTATAATTGACGGCCTGCCAGCGGCGTTTCTGCATCAGGTTGAACAGCTCGGTCAAAGCCTGCAATTGACCCTGTGCCAACTGCTCATCCAATTGCGTGGCTAAATGTTCAAAAGCCTGTATGTCCTGCCGTGACAAATACATGCGTTGAGGGTCAATAAGATCCAGATACTGTTGGTAAACATCGGCAGCAAAGTTATCGTCAAGCAAACGTTTCTGATAGTGGTGGTGTTGGATAAACTGCAAAATTTCTCTGATGATCTGGCTGTCATCAACAGAGGTTGTAAGTTGTGGCAGGTCTGGTTCGTTGGCTAGTAGGTTGCTGGTGCTAAAGCCCAATACAAGACATAAACCGATCACTTTAGCATAATGTTGGACTGCGCTAACACATTGTTGCATATAATTAATTGCTATGGCTGAATAGAATTTCGTCCCATCTTACCCCAATGCAGCCAAAGAACACCATAAGTCTGTTCGGCTAAACTGCATTAATGTTGTAAATATGGCACACTTGTCCTGTTTCTGTACATCGACCACCTTTTATACGCAAGATAAGCCCATGACCAATACCGACACCATCAATAATCTGTTAGCCTTTTTACAAGCCTCCACCACCCCGTTTCATGCTGTAGCCAATATGCGGCAGCAGCTGTTGACAGCGGGTTATCGAGCCTTGGACCCTGCTCAAGACTGGGATTTGCGTGCTGGGCACAGATACTTTGTCGAGCGCAATGGTTCATCCATTGTCGCCTTTAAAATGCCTCAGGACCCGGGCGATCATCGTTTGCATATGATAGGTGCCCATACCGATAGCCCCTGTCTAAGGGTCAAGCCAAACCCGGAAATCAGCCAGCAAAGTTACCAGCAGTTAGGAGTTGAAGTCTATGGTGGTGCTTTACTGCACCCGTGGTTTGATCGTGACCTGTCCCTGGCGGGTCGGGTAGTTGGTCGGCGGGCAGGTGGCCAATTAGATACAGCGCTGGTGGACTTGCAGCGTGCCATTGCCTGCATTCCCAGCTTGGCTATTCATCTTAATCGAGAAGCCAATAAGAACAGCACCATTAACGCGCAAACTGATTTGCCGGTATTGCTGGGGCAACAACTGGGTGATGACTACAATCTGCGGCATATGCTATTGGCATATCTGACTGAGCAGGGTCATGATTTTACTCAGCTGTTGGATTATGAACTGAGCTTTTATGATATACAGGCTCCCGCTTTAGTGGGTTGGCAAGAAGAGTTTATAGCCAGTGCCCGTCTGGATAACCTGTTAAGTTGTTACGTTGGTTTGCAGGCGTTATTGCAGGCCGAAACTGATCAGGGCATATTGCTGGTGTGTAATGATCATGAGGAAGTGGGCAGCCAAACCGCTGAAGGCGCCCAGGGCGGCTTTCTGTTGTCGGTATTGCAGCGTCTGTATCCAACACCAGAAAAAATGCATCAGGTTTTACACCAGTCAGTATTGGTTTCCGCTGATAACGCCCATGCCGTACACCCTAATTATGCGAGTAAGCACGATGCTCAACATGGTCCCCAACTGAATGCAGGGCCTGTTATAAAGATTAATGCCAATCAGCGCTATGCTACCAATGCAATAACCAGTGCCCTAATGCATGAACTGGCACAACAACAAGAGCTGCCAATTCAGTCCTTTGTCGTGCGCAGTGACATGGGATGTGGCAGCACCATTGGTCCCATTACAGCAGCTCAACTGGGTATAAAAACCGTTGATTTGGGTATGCCTACCTTGGCCATGCACTCCATTCGAGAATTGGCCGGGAGTCAGGATGTAGCCGTGACTATTGCCCTGCTACAAGCCTTCTATGAAACTCAAATCAAAGTCTAGTTGACATCACCTCGTCATGGCGAGCCTTCCACTTAATCATGGCGGGCGCAGCAATCTCTTGCAACTGCTAGCTACTAGTCACATCACCAGATCAGCTGCGGCGTTTGGTTTTGGCTGTGGCTACGGCCGTCAGTGGATTATCTGGCCAAGGGTGCTTTGGGTAGCGCCCCTGCATATCTTTTTTTACTTCTGTATAGGAGTGGCGCCAAAAATGAGCCAGATCCTGAGTGATTTGCATAACGCGTCCGGCTGGTGACAGCAGATGCACTTGCAGCGCCACACCGTAGGCCACTGCAGGCACTTTATGCATACCAAATAATTCTTGTAGCTTAACGGCAAGCACAGGTGGCTGGGCAGTATAATCAATAGCATGATAATGGCCTGATGGTACACACAGACGTTGTGGCGCCTGTTTTTGCATTTGTTGTTGTAGTGCATAATCCAGCTGGTTTTGCAGAATGCTTAATAAGTCGACCTTGGCCAGCTGTTTGCCACTGCTAATATCTTGCAAATAAGGGGCCAGCCATACTTCTATATTAGTTACTAACCAGTCATGGCTCAGATCAGGCCAGGGGTTATTATCAGCAGGGGCGCTGCTATATAACAACCGCAATCTGCATAACCACTGTTGCACCTGAGTTGACCAGTTAAGGGGCGTTAAATCAGAAGCTTTTAAGTATTCGCAGATGGCGGCAGCTTTGGCACTGGGTGAGGCTGATATGGTAGGCGCCTGATGTAATACTAATGCACCCAGTCGTTGAGCCTGGTACAGATCCAGGCGGTCGGTTTTGGCATTCCATTCACAGATAGCAGTAGTATTTAACCTATGCGCTAAAGCATAAGTAATATCCTCTAAAGTTAAGATGACATAACCACAGATTTGATCGCGGCTTGTTGGCTGCTGTTTTTGTTGCCTCCCGGCAAAGGTGTTGGTGACCACCAGATACTCCGGCGCCGGCTTGTGTGCGGGCCAGATAAGCTGAACACCACGCCCGTTAGCCAACTTGTAATAGGCACTGTCGGCTTGCTGCTGTTGCTTTTGTGCCACCCGATCCGGCCAGGCAGTGGCGATGGTAAATACCAACCAGTTGGCAAGAGCAGGGGTGTTTTGTGGCTCAGGTGTGGCAAGGCGTTTGGTGTTGGCTTGCAACTGTTGCACAAGCTGCTGCTGCGTATGGGTCAAAGCCTGTTGCACAGCTATGCTTAAATCAGCGTGATCCGACTGGTGTGGGTGTTCCAGCTTGCTGATAAGTCGGCAAGTGTTGCCCATTTGTTGGCAGTCAATACCGGCAATCAGCAGTTGCGCCAAGCGTGGCTCCAGCCCGGTTTTGCTAAGTCTTTGACCGTGCTTGGTAAGGGTTAAACCATGGTCCAGATGCTGCACTGCCTGTAGTTCTGTCAGCAGGTTGACAGCCTGTTGCCACGCACCTGCTGAAGGTGTATCCAGCCATCTTAGTTCATGCATATGAGCATAGCCGCAGGCTAGCAGTTGCAATACCAGCGCACTCAAATCAGATTGCTTTATCGCCGGTTGGTTTTGTGGTGCCAAAGCCTGTTGCTGATGCCTGCTCCACAGACGGTAACAGTGACCGGCTTGCAGACGTCCGGCACGGCCTGCTCGCTGGCTGGCCGAGGCTGTGCTGATCATGCGTGTGTGCAGACGGGTCAGGCCACTGCCAGCTTCAAAAATAGCCTGTTTATATAAGCCTGTATCAAGCACACAGTTAATACCCTCAATAGTCAGGCTGGTTTCAGCAATATTGGTGGCCAAGACGATTTTGCGGTGACCATTGGCCGCTGGTGCGATCGCCTGACGTTGTTCCTGTAATGTTAAGCGACCATAGAGCGGGTAAATACTCAGCTTATCAGTAATTAGGTGTTGCAGTTGCTGGTGTAAGCGTTGAATATCACCTTGGCCAGATAAAAACACCAGTATACTGCCAGCTTGGTCTGCCAAAGCCTGCTCGACACTTTGCGCCCAAACTTGCAGACGCTTTTGTGGTTGGGGTGTTTGCGCAAGATAATGGTAGGTGATAGGGTACTGTCGGCCGGCGCTTACAATCACGGGCGCAGGAGACAAAAATGTTGCCAACTTGTCCGTCTCCAAAGTGGCCGACATAAGCAATAGCCTGATCGGTGTTTGGCTGCGAAATAACTCATTACTCTGTAAGCTGAGACTTAAGCCCAAATCTGCTGTGAGGCTGCGTTCGTGAAACTCATCAAAGATAATACTATGCACGTTTTCCAGTGCTGGGTCATCCTGTAACAGGCGCAGCAAAACACCTTCAGTAATAACCTCCAAACGGGTCTGTGGGCTGATTTTGCTGTCCTGACGCATACGATAGCCAATACACTGGCCTACTTGCTCACCAATTTGTTGGGCCAGAAATTCGGCCGTGTTTCTAACGGCTAGACGACGGGGCTCCAAGAGCAATATCCGAGACCCTGACTTAGGCTCCTGTTGTTGTAATTGCTGTAGTAGATACAGTGGTACCTGAGTGGTCTTACCGGCTCCCGGTGGGGCTACAAGTATAGCCCGCTGATGCCGGCCAAGAGCCTGATACAGCTCTGGCAGAACGGCTTTAACAGGTAAGTCCACTGGCTCTTCAGAAAGCTTGGAAGGTGAGGGTAGTCAGAGAGCGCGAAATGCCTTCTATATTTAGTATATTATCGTTAATATAACGCCCGGTATCTTGATCATTGGGGATATAAATCTTCATCATAAGATCATAGTCCCCACTGGTAGAGTATAGCTCGGAAGCAATTTCACGTTCGTAGATAGCATCTGCGACAGCATAAGTTTTACCTGGTTGGCACCGGATTTGCACAAATACGCACGCCATAATAGGGTCCTTTTGAATATATTGGAGAATGCCTAAGCAAAACATAATTTTGGCATTGCTGGAGCAGGGAAGCAACCTTAACCTCTTGTTGGTTAGTGCCTGGCTCTGCACTAGGCTCGCAAACACCTAGTGCGATAACCGCCTATGCTCCTTGCAATAAACAATTTTGCCGTATTTTCTTACGGCAACTTATGTGAATCTGCCCGCCAAGGTTTCCACCGAATCCAAAATCTGATACAAATAAACTCTAACAAATGATTGGTAACACAAGCTATGGAATTGATTCCCGAATTGACTGCTAGGGCGGCAACCTATGTGGCACTGCGTCGTGATATCCACGCCCATCCGGAATTAGGCTATCAGGAGCATCGTACTGCGGCGGTGGTGGTTAAATGGCTGCAGGAATGTGGTATTGAAGTACATGAAGGTATTGGCAAAACGGGTGTAGTGGGGGTCATTGCCGGCAATCAATCAGGCCCCGGTCTGGCCCTACGTGCCGATATGGATGCTCTAGCCATGACAGAGGAAAATATTTTTGCTCATGCCAGTAACCATCCGGGTAAGATGCATGCCTGCGGTCATGATGGGCATACGGCTAGTTTATTGGCGGCGGCAGAGTATATGGCCCAGCATCGAGACTTTGCCGGAACAGTATACTTGATCTTCCAGCCGGCCGAAGAAGGTGGGGCAGGAGCCAAGGCCATGATAGATGATGGCCTGTTTGAACGTTTTGCTATTGATGAAATATATGGCTATCACAATTGGCCAGGATATCCAGAGGGTCATGTTGCCTTGTCACCCGGGCCAGTTATGGCTTCAGCCAATGAATTTAAGATCACTATTACTGGCAAGGGTACCCATGCTGGTATGCCTCATTTAGGTGTTGATGGGCTATTGGTTGCTACCCATTTGGTACAAGCCCTGCAGTCAATCGTTAGTCGCAACACCAACCCATTGGAATCGGTAGTTCTATCCACCACCAAAATTTACGCCAGTGATGCTACCAATATCATATCTGATAGTTGTGTACTGGAAGGTACCGTACGTTGTTTTACTGAGGATAGCTTGTTGTTGGTTGAGCAACGTATGGCTAAACTAACGGTGGAACTATGCAGTGCTTTTGGTAGTCACGGTGAACTGGAATTTGAACGCCGCTACCCAGCCACAGTGAACCATCCTCAACCAACCCGCCATGCTGCCAGAGTAGCTGCTCAGGTAGTTGGGGCGGATCGGGTATCAGACTTTTTTCCCACTATGGGATCAGAAGACTTTAGCTTTTTCCTGCAGATCAAACCGGGCTGTTATTTTATGCTTGGTAATGGGGATGGTGAGCATCGCGATAGCGGCCATGGTATGGGGCCATGTGCCTTACATAATCCCAGCTATGATTTTAATGACCAGCTGTTACCTATCGCAGCCAGTATATGGGTAGCCCTGGTGCGAGATCGTTTGGCTGCCCACTAGATTATCGTTTTTGCGAGCGCAGCAATCTCTTGATCAAGTGTCCTTGCCAAAGATTGCTACGCGCTTGGGCCTCTGGCCATAATGAGTTAATCTATTTTCCACACCTGCCATGGCAGATTGGGGCCCACTATTTAGCGCTTGAAAATATTTTTCACATCCTGTAATATTTTTCGGCATGAGCGAAAAAAATGACAAGCCTATTGATATTGAGCAATTGGATTTAGCCACTAGAGCTGCTTGGCTAAGTTATATTGGTGGTTATACTCAGGGCGAAGTAGCTAAACGTTTACAAGTATCTCCAGTCAAGGCTCATCGCCTTATTCAACAGGCTCAGCAACTGGGTATGGTGAAAATCTTTATTGAGGGTTCAGCTGCCACTTGTACCGCCATGGAAGAAGAAATAGTGAGCCGTTTCGGCTTGCAGTCCTGCCTGATTGTTCCCCTTAACGACAATGCCACCGACAATGAGGAGCGCGGCTTCAATGAAGTTGGTGCCGGGGCTGCCAATTTTTTTCACAAACTGTTACAACAGTTACCAGAGGGCGCTCTGGTTGGCATAGGTAAAGGGCGGTCGTTAACGGCTATGGCCGAACGTCTGCCCAGTATGTCGCGTTCAGACCTGGTATTTGTTTCTGTTTCCGGCAGTTTTACCCGCAAGTTTTCGGCTAACCGTCTGGATGTTGTGCATGCACTGGTAGAGCGCACGGGTGGTGAAGGTTACTTTATGCCCATGCCTTATATTGCCAAAGATGATCAGGAACGCAATATGTTGATGGCCCAGCCCAGTGTGCAAGACAGTTTGCAACTGGCTCGTGATGCGGATGTTTATGTCGTTGGTATTGGGGCATTAAAAAACAATCATTATCTAAACAGCGTGGGTCTGGTTACGGATGATGATCTGGAGGAGTTACGAGCGGCTGGTGCCGTATGTGATCTGATTGGCAGCTTTTACGATATTGAAGGTCAGCCTGTCAATAGCCCGGTAAACCACCATGCTCTGGGTATCAACGCCATGGATATGGCAGGTAAGCGGGTGTTGGCTGTCGTAGCTGGGCTGGGTAAAGATAGTGCTATTTTGGCGGCTCTGCAATCCCGGTTATTAACCGATTTGGTTATGGACGAAGCGACAGCAAAAGAGCTGTTGGCTATAAAGGAGACACAAACATGACACAGCAGGTGTCTGGTGCTGCCGTAGTGGCACTGCATGATAAGCAAACCCTGTTACGTAACCCGGGGGTTGAATTTGATACGGATTGCTTTGCCGGTATACAGGTAAATCGCAGTGCTACTGAGCGTCGGGCCACAAGTTATGGCAGTCGGCGCAGCATCAAGCAAGAACAACAGGCCGCCTGGTTGTTAAAAGCCATTACGCTAATTGATTTAACCACCTTGTCTGGTGATGACACGGAAGCACGTGTCAGGCGCTTATGTGCCAAGGCAAAACACCCCTTAAGTCAAGGTTTGCGTGAACAACTAGCTATGGGAGATTGGCAAATAAGCACTGCGGCAGTGTGTGTTTATCATGATATGCTAACTGCAGCAGCTCAGGCATTAGCAGGCTCAGGTGTCCACTTGGCTGCTGTTTCCACAGGCTTTCCTGCTGGCTTGTCTCCCTTACCTTTGCGTCTTAAAGAAATCGAATATTCAGTTGCTGATGGGGCCGATGAAATTGATATCGTGATTAGCCGTCGGCAGGTTTTGCAAGGCAATTGGCGGGCCTTATACGATGAGGTCAAGGCTATGCGCGAAGCCTGTGGTGAAGCCCATATCAAGACCATTTTGGCCACCGGAGAACTGGGTACCTTAAGCAATGTTGCCAAGGCTTCCATGGTTTGTATGATGGCGGGTGCCGATTTTATCAAAACCTCTACCGGCAAAGAAAGCACCAATGCCACCTTGCCCGTTAGCTTGACCATGGTGCGCGCTATTCGTGACTATATGTCAATGACCGGCTATCAGGTGGGCTTTAAACCAGCAGGCGGGGTAAGCGACGCCAAGACCGCCTTGTTGTATATGACTATGATCAAAGAAGAGCTGGGTATGCGTTGGCTACAGCCAGACCTTTTCCGCTTTGGTGCATCAAGTTTGCTTGGTGATATAGAACGACAACTTGATCACTACGTCAGTGGCTATTATTCCGCTGCCTACCGACATTCTTTGGGCTAACTCGTTATGACTCTTATGGATTCCTTTAATAACCTTGATTATAGCTGCGCTATGGAAAACGCCACCCAAGCACATGACTGGCTGGCCCAGCAACAGTCTCATTTTGGTCACTTTGTTAACGGCACCTGGTGCCGTGATGAACAGGCCGAACAGTTGCCAGTGATCAATCCTGCTACGGCACAACCACTGGCGCATATTGAGTTGGCTGACGCCAGTGTGGTTGATGCTGCTGTGGCGGCGGCGCAAACAGCTCTGCCAGCTTGGCAAGCACTGGGTGGCATGGGACGTGCCAAAGTACTATATGCTCTGGCCCGTGGTTTGCAGAAACACGCACGCTTATTTGCCGTGTTGGAAACCCTCGACAATGGCAAACCGATTCGTGAATCTCGTGATGCCGATGTGCCCTTGGCAATTCGCCATTTCTACCATCATGCCGGTTGGGCCAAACTACAGGCACAGGAACTGCCTGACTATCAGGCAGTAGGTGTGGTAGGGCAGATTATTCCCTGGAACTTTCCATTGTTAATGCTAGCCTGGAAAATAGCTCCGGCGCTGGCGATGGGTAATACACTGGTGCTAAAACCAGCTGAACAGACACCGTTAACAGCCATGTTATTTGCCCATTTGTGCGCTCAGGCAGGGGTGCCGGCAGGGGTCGTTAATATTATCAATGGTGCTGGCCAGACCGGTGCTTTACTGGCCGCCCATAAGGGTGTGGATAAAGTTGCTTTTACCGGCTCAACGCCTGTGGGCAAAGCCATTCGTCAGGCGACGGCAGGGCAAGGCAAAAAATTATCTCTGGAACTGGGTGGCAAGTCAGCCTTTATCGTGTTTGAAGATGCCGACCTAGACGCCGCAGTAGAAGGTATTGTTGACGCTATTTGGTTTAATCAGGGCGAAGTCTGTTGTGCCGGATCCCGCTTATTGGTACAGGCTAATATCGAACAGCCTTTACTGACTAAACTCAAGCAGCGTATGCAAAACCTGACCCATGGCAACCCTCTGGACAAGTCCGTTGATATTGGTGCTCTGGTCAGTCAGGAACAATACCAACGGGTACAAGACATGGTTACCTCCGGCTTGCAAGCTGGCGGTGAACTCTACCAAATAGGCAGAGCTGATGTGGCCAGCAATTACTACCCACCAAGCCTGATCACCGATGTGCAAACCAGTCATCCGCTGGTGCAAGAAGAGATCTTTGGTCCTGTGCTGGTTGCCATGAGCTTCCGTACCCAAGCTGAAGCCATCAGCCTGGCGAATAACAGCCACTATGGCCTTGCTGCCAGTATCTGGAGTGAAAATATTAATCGCGCTTTGGATGTGGCTCCTAAAATCAAAACCGGTGTAGTATGGATTAACAGCCATAATCAATTTGACGCGGCCTGTGGCTTTGGTGGGGTAAAAGAGTCAGGCTATGGTCGTGAAGGCGGCAAAGAAGGGTTATATGAATACCTGAAACCGGTTTATTTACAGCCTCAAAAAGCCTTGCCGGGCACCACCAAACAGGCGTCTACAGAACCTCATTCGGGCATAGATCACACCTTGAAGTTTTATCTTGGTGGTAAGCAGGTCAGACCTGATTCAGGTCATAGTCAAGCAGTATATAACGCTGAAGGAAAAGTGGTAGACTGGATTGGTGCTGGTAATCGCAAAGATATTCGCAATGCTGTTAGTGCCGCCCTTAAGGCCGCAGCATGGTCGGCCACAACGGGGCATTTAAGAGCCCAGATACTCTATTATCTGGCAGAAAATTTTGCCCTAAGAGAATCTGAGTGGGTGGCCCGTTTACAAATCATGACGGGGCAAACTGCCGCACAGGCACAAGCTGAATTTGCCACCAGCCTTGAACGGCTATTTACTTATGCCGCCTGGGCTGATAAATATGACGGACAGGTACACAACGTGCCTTACCGTGGCGTTACCATGGCCTTACCAGAAGCCAAAGGTGTGTTGGCGCTGGTAACACCGGAGCATAACCCCTTGGTAAGTTGTGTCAGCATACTGGCAGCAGCATTAGCCATGGGTAATCGGGTAGTCCTGGTGCCCAGTGAACGCTATGCTAATCTGGCTCTGGATTTGGTGCAAATTCTGGAAACCTCCGATGTGCCAGCCGGAGTGGTGAATATTGTCAGCGGATCGCGTCGTGATTTGGCGACCCACTTAGCCGGTCACGCAGAAGTGGATGCTATCTGGTGTTGGGCTGATGCTGATACCATTAAACAAGTGGAATACACCAGTGCAGAAAATTTGAAAACCACCTGGTGTCACGCTGACTATGATCGTGACTGGTTATGTAACCAACAAGGAGAGGGGCAGGAATTCCTGCGCCAAGCCACAGAAATTAAGAATATTTGGACCCCCTATGGTGATTAGCTTGTGGGTGTTTGAACTATAAAAAATCGGTAGACCGATACTTTTAACAAGGAGAAAAAAATGAAAAGCACTCTGCTCAACAAGATGGTAAAAAGCTTAAGTTTAGCCATTGCAACCAGTGCCGTATCCCTTTCTGCTATGGCCGCTGATGTAGCGCCAGCTGTGGTATATAGTGATGCTGGTAAATTTGATAAATCTTTCAGTGAAGCTGTATGGAACAATGGCGTAAAGCGTTTTATGGACGAAACAGGCATTGAGGTAAAAGAAGCCGAGCCTACCAATTTGGCTCAGGTTGAACAGTATCTGAAGCGTCTTGCCAAGCGTGGCAACAGCCCCATTGTGGCAGTTGGCTTCTCACAAGCTAACGCCGTTAGTGCTGCTGCCCAAGCATACCCGGACGCTCAGTTCACGTTGATTGACATGGTAGTACCAGAGCCAAATGTACAGAATGTGGTATTTAAAGAGCACGAAGGTTCCTTCCTCGTAGGCGTGCTGGCTGCTATGAAGTCCGACTCTAATGTGGTTGGCTTTGTTGGTGGTATGGATATTCCTCTTATCTCGCGCTTTGGTTGCGGTTATGAACAGGGTGCCAAGTACCAAAATGCGGACATAAAAGTATTGCAAAATATGACTGGTTCTACACCAGCTGCCTTCGGCAACCCCTCCAAAGGTGCTGAGCTGACGCGCAGCCAGATGGAAGCCGGCGCCGATGTTATCTTTGCCGCTGCTGGTGGTACGGGTAATGGTGTTTATCAAGCTGCTGCCGATGCCGGTAAGTATGCTATTGGTGTTGACTCCAATCAGAACCACCTGCATCCGGGTACCATGCTGAGCTCTATGGTGAAGCGTGTTGGTGAAGCCACCTATCAGAGCTACATGTCTGCTAAGGCTGGCACTTGGGCGCCAGGCGTACAGGTCATGGGTCTGGCTGAAGGTGGTGTTGACTGGGCTCTGGATGAGCACAACCGTGGTTTGGTAACCAGTCAAATGGAAGCGCGTGTTAACGACGTAAAAGCCAAAATCATCGCTGGTGACATTGTCGTACATGATTACATGAGCGACAACACTTGCACCTACTAAACTAGTTGCAAGCTAGCCTGCCTGACCCGGGTGAGTTCAACCTCACCCGGGCTGGCATATTGATGCCCCCTATACTATTAGTGGGGCATTTTATTTCTACTGAGCGCTTGACAGAGTGTTGACTAGAGATGGAAACAAGCAATAAGGGCCTTACATATGAATTTTGCCATTGAGCTGCAAGATATAGATAAGCGCTTCGGTGCTGTACACGCCAATGATCATGTAAACCTGCAAGTAGAAAAAGGCAGCATTCATGGCATTGTAGGTGAAAATGGTGCTGGAAAATCGACTTTAATGAGTATTCTTTACGGCTTTTATCAGGCCGACTCAGGCAGCATTAACATATTTGGTAATGCCTATCGCTTTACCGATTCCCATCAGGCTATTGCCGCCGGCATTGGTATGGTACACCAACACTTTATGCTGGTAGATAACTTTACCGTGTTGGAGAATGTTATTCTGGGAGCTGAGGGTGGTCATCTATTGTCTGAAGGTATGGATAAAGCCCGTAAAACCCTGCAAAATCTGGCCCGTGAGTATGGTCTGGATGTGGATCTGGACGCCACCATTGATAGTTTGTCGGTCGGTTTGCAGCAGCGTGTAGAAATCCTCAAAGCCCTATACAAGGGTGCCAAAATTCTTATTCTTGATGAGCCCACTGGGGTGCTGACACCTCAGGAAACTGATGAACTGTTTAAGATCTTTGCAGCCTTAAAACAACAGGGTGTTACCATCATCCTGATTACCCATAAATTGCGCGAAATAATGGCTGTGACAGATTATGTTTCTGTTATGCGCAGAGGTGCCATGGTGGCTCATATGCCAACCGAAACCACCAGTGAAAGCCAA
>JASMLZ010000045.1 GCA_030748435.1 Gammaproteobacteria bacterium
TTAGCTTCATAATACTTCCTTTTGTATATATAATGACCCAGTAAATAACTGCAAAACACCCTTACGCCAAACCCCTTGGAAGTTCCTTAGCTTTTCTACTTTTCTCTACTTTAGATATGGCTAAATTTTGCTACTTTAGTAAACATCGTTATTGAATTATGGAACTTCAACGAAAGTAAAGGTTTTCCAGTTATCCCCACTGTAGAGATATTAGTAGTACAGAAACTGAACTAGTATTTAGCTGGGGGTGGGGGTATTGTTAACAAAAGCCTGAGTGGCAAGGGGCTAGCCGGGCTTCTAAAGTTGGTCGTCAAATGACTGAACCAATAATTTTATAAGGGAGATTAATATGATTTTTATGTGCACTTATCAGGTTGACCGAGACAAACAATCTGACACTCAAGCTTTTTTTGCGAGCATGACTGACGAGCAAATTAACGGTGAATTTCCCGCTGGGGTCACGCAAATTGGTCGTTGGCATGATGTTCCAAATGGTAACGGTTGGATCGTAGTCGAGACTGATGATCAAGAGGCGTTAACCACTTGGATAATGGGTTGGTCAGGACAATGTACCTTTCCGACTGTGACCCCAGTGGTAGAGGATGACACAGCTCGAAAGTTAGTAAAGGCGATGCTTGCGTCTCAACAAGGCTAACTAACTGCAACTGATAGTGTTTATATTTGCGTCTGCATTCCGGACTTGCTCCGGACTTTAGCTGCTCCGGACTTTTGAAATTTGAAATAAAGCTCCGGAGCGCCACAGCACTTTAGCAGGCAACTCTGGGCTCATTTTTTACTGAATATATCCTGATCAATCATTTGCTGAAACATTTCTTCTATAGATCCTTTGAGTGATCTATACCTCATGCCAAGCTGCTCTTTACTTTTGCTGTTACTGGCTCGCCACTGACACCCCACATTGCGTGAGACAAACTTGCGAGTTATCGTGCTATCCATGATTGGCCCAATTAGCCAAATCAATAATTTGGGTAACTCTTTGCGTGGCAAAGGATAATCTGCGCCATATTTTTCCGATAATAATCTGGCTAATCCCAAAAAGGACTTAGCCTCGCTTACAATAATATGCCGACCAGAAGCGGCTTTTATATATGCCGCCCGTAGGTGTGCGTCAGCAACATCTCGTACGTCAACCATTCCCAATTCTAAGGGCAGGGTTCCTGCTTTCATTCTGCCATCGCCAAATGATTTACATATGTCATGTGATAGAGATGTAGGCTGTTCAGACACAGTTGGACCAATAACCAGGCCGGGATTGATAACAACCAACGACCACTGATCTTGTGCTTCAGCGATGTCCCATGCTGCACGTTCTGCAAGCGTCTTAGAATATGCATAAGGTTGGTGGGTGACTGAAGAGGTGGTGTTCCAGATTTCTTCAGTGAGTGTGCCATTTGGCGCTGCAGCACAATCTTGTGCATCGCCATAAATCGCTACCAAAGAACTCGTTAAAACTACGCGTTTTACTGAAGCGGTACTATTGGCGGTTAAAAGAACATTTTCTGTTCCCAAGAGTGCGGGATTAATCAAGTCTTGCTGAGCATCATTAAACCTGCCGACAAAAGGAGAAGCCGTATGGAACACGGTAGCGCAACCCTGCATAGCTTGACCATAGCTGCCAGATTCCAAAAGATCGGACTTAAATAGTACCACCTTGCCTGGGCCTTTCTCTGATAAGGCTTTTAAGCGAGCGACTTTTAGCTCGTTATCAGGATCTCGGACCGCAGCGTGTACACAAACACCTGTCTCTACTAGTTGCTTTACTATCCAGCCTGCCACATATCCAGTTGCACCTGTAACGAGGACTTTCTGATTGGAATCAATGTCATATTGCATTTCTAATCCTTTAAATCAATAATCAATTCGGCCTTTATATAATCATATCCAGCAATTTAAGAACAGGGTGATTCAGCTTCAAGGCCTATGCTCGAAAAAGAGTCCATCCCCCAAATCTAAGCGCAACCTCTGCGCTAAATAGATTGTTTTAGCCGGGGATATTATCTTTTACCCGCTAGCGTGAACCCAATTTTTTACTAGCAGCGACGCATTCCAGGCCGTAATTTCTTGTATTCTAGGGTACTTAGGTCACAAGGATGAAAGCCAGGACTAATGGCTACGAGAATCTTGGCTGCAATAGGATCAAAGTCAGCACGAAAGTGCACAGTGCTGTTAACCGCAATAATATTGGCAGTTTCAGGCTCTACACCTAAGTGCCTCATGATGGCTAAATCCAGGCATTGAATACGGTTAATGCTAGTAATGACATACACGGAGCTGTTTGGTTGTATGATTTTTACCAATGCCATGGGCCCAGCCTTGGCCGTAATGCCCTTATACATATCGCCGGTAAAAGTGAATTCCCCATTGGCTAGCTCACAGACTTGCAGGTCGCAGGCGATTGGGTGGTCACCGGGGACACCGCCATGGCCACCTAGGTTGGCTGTGAATATAGCGCCTTGCCCAAGACGATGGGCTTGTTGAGTTGTTTCCAAATCGTTGATTACGGCCACATAGGTATTTTCAGCGTTGTGTTCAAGCAAGGCTCTAATTATGCCCGTGGTATCGGAGGAGGCACCCGCGCCGGGATTATCCTGAGCATCGGCGATGACAATAGGTTGGTTTAGTCGCTTGCTTAAAATGATGGCTTCTTTAGCGGCTTCATCAGGAGGCAAGAGCGTGCCTGACAGTTGGTCTTCAAAGCGCGCAATGAATTGCTCTAGGTGCACCAGAACAGCGTCTACTTGAGACTGTGACTTGCCGAAGGCCACAATACAGGGGCCGCAGTCATAGGTGTCTGCGGCCGGAAAGCCCAGAGCGCAGTCTAGTGAAATTAAGTCTGCGTGGTTTGCTTGCTGCAGCAGCAATTCTTGGTAAATGGAACGGCAAGGCTCTAAGTCAGTACATTGACTGGTTAGGGGGATCAAAAAAGGAATCTGTATCAGCCCTTTGAAAAACACTGAACCTGCTAGAAGTTGATTCAATAGGGCATAGGCACGGGCTCCCGTGGCAGCCATATCTATGTGTGGGTAGGTTCTGAATATGGTGATTGCGGAGCAATGTTCGACCAAGGCGGGGCTGACATTGGCGTGCAGGTCCAGACTAACCACGATAGGTAAATCTGGCCCTACTATGGTGCGAATACGTCGTAATAACTCACCTTCACCATCATCCACATGTTGTGCCACCATAGCACCATGTAAATCTAAGTAGATGCCATGTAAGTCGTTAATGGCAGCAATGCCAGCACAGATGTTTTGCGCGATTGTTTCGTATGCATCTTTGGCAACATAGCCGCTGGGTTCTGCTGACGCCCAAAGTATAGGGTGTAAATTTAAACTTTCTTGGCCATCAGCCAAGGCCGTGTCAATATACCCAGCCAGCGGTAAGCTCATGCCACGAAATTGCCCCATGATCGCATCGCCCCCTGTGAGACCGGGCCAGCTGTCTTCCTTCAAGAACTCGTCATAGGTTGCCAGGCTAGGTGCAAAAGTATTGGTTTCGTGCTGAAAACCGGCGATAGCAATGTTGTATTTGGTCATTCACTGGGTTCCTGAAAAAATGGGTAAAAATGGGTGACAAAGATACTAATACGACAGCAATAAAAAAAACATTTCGCCACTGCGCCATGGTTGACGCAGTTTTTGTTGATTGCCAATCAAAGCTCAGTAGGGCAAAATTAAACTTTTAATCATTCCCTAATGGTGAATCTAGGCCATGTTGAAAACCAACTTTTCCATTAACTTGCGTGCTGTATGTGATAAACAGACCTCCGTAGCGCAGGTGTGCCGCAGTTTGGGAATGAACCGGCAGCAGTTCAATAAATACTTGAGTGGGCAAGTGTTTCCCTCTAGTCATAACCTAGTTACCATTTGCGATTATTTCGCCATCAGTAAAGATGATTTTCTGTTAACCACTGCCGAGTTTAGGCAGTTTTTGTCAAACAAGACAGAGGATGCTTCGGTAACAAATCGGAGCCATCTAGATAGAGCTGTCGACTCTTTACCAAACAATATCGAAGCTATGGAACGCTACGAGGGGTTTTACCACGGTTACTATCATGCCCTAGGTTTTCCTGGCTACATAGTGCGCAGCATTATTCAGGTGTATCGCAATGGCGATCGCTTTTACAGCAAAAATATTGAACACTTGTGGGACAAATCCAATCCTAAGGCCACTCCTACACGCTTTAAGTACCAAGGAGTCTTGCACTATTTAGGCGATCGTATATTTCTTACGGAATATGAGCAGCTTGCCAAGCAAACCATTACCCATACCATCATTATTCCTAGTTACCGGAATACGTTTAGAATGTTGTCAGGTTTGACCTTGGGAGTTGGCAGTGTTAATTCTCACCTCCCCAAGGCCACGCGCAGTGAATATGAGTTTTTAGGTAAGCAGATTAATTTGCGCGCCGCGTTAACTAACTGTGGGCTTTATCATCATGATTCTGAAGAAATAGAGGCCGACATCAGAAATAAAATAAGCAATCAGATTTTACCTCACGAATACATGCTGTCAGCTATCGACTAAGTGCGTCATTAGCGGCGCAGGTGCGAAATTGAACTACTAATTCCAATACCCTAGTCTTTGCTCTCACCTATTATCTATTGAAGTGCTATCCATGAAATGTGTTGTTGCCATGTTTCAGCATGAAACTAATACCTTTTCACCGCTACCAACGCCGCTTAGTGCCTTCGCTACGCCTGTTGGCCTAGAGTTACCTCCCGCCGGGGAACAAGCGATGGCTTTGTATGGTCAATCCGGGTTTGCTTTTGCGGCACTGTTACAGCAAGCACGGGCGCACGGTGCTGAGGTGGTGGTGCCTATTGCTGCATATGCTGAGCCAAGCGGTAAGGTTGATGATGCGGCGTTTGATAGCATTTGCAATGCTATTTGCACAGCGGTGCAAAGAGGTTGTGATGCTGTTCTTCTTGACTTGCATGGGGCCATGGTCACCGCATCTTTTGACGATGGTGAGGGTGAGTTGCTGCGCCGCATCAGAGAAATTGATGAACAAGTTCCCATCGCTGTGGCGCTGGATTTTCATGCCAATGTCTCTCGAACCATGGTAGAAAATTGTCAGGTTATAGATGGTTATAGGACCTACCCCCATACGGATATGTTTGCTACTGGAGAGAGGGTTGCGGCCACTCTTTTTAATACAGTATTACAGAAAATACCAACACGTATGAGTTGGTACGCCATACCTCTAGCCACCCATATGCTGGCACAAAGTCCCAACTTTGAACCTATGCAATCTCTCATGAACCAGGGCGTGGCAGCGGTAGATAACGCAGAGGTGTTAAACGCTTCTGTGTTTGGTGGCTTTCCCTTGGCTGACATCCCGGAGCTATCTTTGAGTGTCGTTGTGATTGAAAAACACTCTGATGACCCTGACCGGCAAAAGGGGGCAGGCTTGTGTCATGGCATTGCTAATCAGGCCTGGCAACAACGGGACGATTTTTACTTTGCTGCAGAACCTTTAGCAGAATCCATTGTTCGGGCTAAACAATGTCAGGAATTTCCTGTTGTTGTGGCTGATCATGGTGACAATAGCGGTGCCGGTGGCAGCACTGATGATATGACTGTATTAGCTGAAATGCTGGCGCTATCCCTTGATGGCATTGTTGCAGGACCGATCTATGACCCTCAGGCTGTAGCTAGCTTGGTTGCCCTTGGGGTGGGGATTGCCACGACCATTAACTTGGGCGGAAAAACGGATGCTCCTTCCATAGGCCAAAAAGGTCGATCTTTATCCTGTATTGGTGTCGTGGAGAATATTACCGATGGACGATTTGTTATTCAGGGGCCAATGCAAACCGGCCTTGAAGTGAATCTTGGTACCAGTGTGGTATTTGATATTGGATCAGCCAAAATTTTACTCACCTGTGAACGATGGGAACCCTACGACCCAGGCTGTTTTACTCAGGCTGGATTGGATTACCTAAACGCCAAATATCTACTTATCAAGTCCCGGCAACACTTTAGGGCAACCTTTGAGGACTTTGCCAAGCATATTATTTTGGCCGCCGGCCCCGGTGTTTGTAGCTCAGACTATAACCAGTTCAATTTTATAAACTTGGGTGCTGGTAAATATCCGATCAATAAAAACATTGATTTACGATATGCTGAAATGCTTTCTGTTATTAGTGACGCAATCTGACGCACTTGTCTAAAAGTATGCGTCAGAAAATTTTCAATTGCGAAATTGTTTAGGTCAAGCCGTTTTGCTCTACTAGAAAGCGGTCTTTGAATAGCATAGCTAGACAGTAAAACCTAAAATAACTAAATAAAGGAATCCCCCATGACTAGTTCAAATATATCTAAACAAGAGCCAGATGGCTTGAGTCGCCGCCATTTTCTAAAAACTACGGGTGCTCTAGGAATGGTTGCAGCGGCGTCGAGCGCTAGCGAAGTCATTTTTGCGGATGGCAAAAAAATTCTAAAGGTACGCGCGTATAGTGATTTACGCAGTATGGATCCTGCGTTTTCACAAGGGGTTGTGGATGAAGAAATCCATAGTTGCGTATATAGTAAATTGATTCAGTACAAGCCAGGTCGTAAGTGGGATTATGTACTGGATGCAGCCGAATCCATCGAACAGGCAAGCCCAACGACCATCAAGTTCAAGCTAAAAGCGGGCATTATGTTTAGCAACGGCTATGGAGAAATGACCGCCGAAGACGTGCAGTTCTCTTACCAGCGCATTATTGATGAGAACCTTAAATCTACTAACAAGCCAGATTGGGGCTCCTTGCAAGAGGTGACCGTTGACGGCAAGTATGAAGGCACCATCGTTTTTTCGGCACCTTATCCGCCAGCATGGAATATTGCCTTACCGTATATCGTTGGCAACATTGTTAGCAAAAAAGCCTGGCAGGAAGCCGGTGGCAAAGTGGACACCTCCACGCCTTGTGAATCCGGGCCTTATTTGCATGCAGAGTGGCAGCCCAAGCAGCGCACCGTATTGCGTCGCAATCCGCAATGGCACGGAGGTAGTGCCGAGTTTGATGAGATTCATATCTTGCCAATTGATGATGAAAACTCCGCACAAATTGCCTATGAAGCTGGCGATTTGGATTATACCCGAGTGTCACTAGGAGCAGTTGGTGAGCTAAAATCCAATATGCCTTCGCACACGGTTCTGGAAGAGTACCCCTCGCTGTTTTACGTGTGGGTTGGTATGAACGTAGAAAACGAAACCATGGCTAATCAGAACCTGCGTAAAGCCATTCAGCACGCCATTGATGTGCCATCGATTATGCAGGCTTCCTACTTTGGTGCTGCTGCGCCATCCACGGGCATTATTGCCCCAGGCTTAACGGGTAATCGCGCACAAGGTTTGGTGCCACCGGGAGCTAATTTCGCCAAGGCAAAAGAATATTTGGCGGCGGCAGGTTACGCCGATGGCGTGACTGTAACGTTGGATGTGCTTAACAAGGCGGCCAATGTGACTACCGCTCAGGTTATTCAAGCTACCTGTGCTCAGGTAGGGATTACTGTAGACGTCAACCTGCATGAATCTGGCGCTTTCTGGTCCTTGGGTGATTCCAGTTCTGGTGAGCGTTATAAAGATATTCAGTTGATTTTGAACCGTTACTCTATGGCGCCAGATCCATCCTATGCGACAGCATGGTTTGTGACCTCCCAAAAAGGGGTCTGGAACTGGGAGCGCTTTAGTGATGCCGAGTTTGATAAGCTAGAGTCAGCGGCCAAGGCTGAAGTGGATGCCAGTAAGCGTGATACCATGTATCAACGTATGCAGGACATTATGGAAGACAGTGGTGCTTATCGCTTCCTTACCCATGAGGCGACCCCTGTGGTTTATAGTGACGCTATAAAGCCCGCGTTCCGGCCTGACGGTTTACCTTTGTTCCGTTATTTCGGGCAAGGCTAAAATAACCCCGTTTGAAAAAAGGCCGGGTTACCGGCCTTTTTCTTATTTGCAGGTGAGATTAAGTTGTTTATTTATCTATTGAAGCGCGTGAGCTTAGGTCTAGTCATTGTAGTGTTTGCTGTGACCTTGCTGTTTTGTATGATCCATCTCGTACCCGGTGATCCTGCTCGCATTTTGCTTGGTCCTCGGGCAACACCAGAAATGATTGCTCACCTGTCTGCTCAAATGGGTTTAGACCAGCCTATGGCAATGCAAATACTCAAGTTTTTTGGCAATTTGTTGCGCGGTGATTTGGGTATGGATGTGATTACTAATCGCCCAGTGGCAGAAATTGTGTTTGGTCAATTGCCCTATACCCTATGGTTAATTGGTTCGGCAATTGTCGGGGCGATGTTAATAGGCATTCCTTTGGGCTGTTATTCGGCCTTGCATCGCAATACTTGGTTCGACCGCTTCAGCGGTATTATTTCCGTGGCCTGTATTACCGCGCCAGCATTTGTTGTGGCCTTGTATTCCCTGCTGATATTTGCTGTCTGGTTAAAGTGGTTTCCCGCGGTTGGTGCTGGTGAGCCAGGTGATTTCTTTGACCAGATAAGCCACCTTGTGCTGCCAGCTATTGCTATTGGCATTTCATGGGTTGGGTATTTATCTCGCTTGGTAAGAGCCTCCATGCTTGAGGTTATGGGTGAAAATCATATACGTACGGCTCGCGCTTATGGTCTGCCAGAAAACACAGTTGTGTATCAGTACGCCCTCAAACTGGCGGTCTTGCCGACGGTTACAGTGATTGGTGTGGGCATGGGGTTCTTGTTGTCCGCGGCCTTATTCACTGAGATCGTGTTTTCCCGTCCTGGTATAGGCAAGTTGATATTTGACTCCATTACTACCCGCAATTACCCGGTGGTGATGGGTTCTGTGTTGGTAAGCACCATTATTTTTGTTATCAGCACAGCGGTGTCTGATTTGATTAATGCGTGGTTAGATCCGCGTATAAGAAATTCCTTGTAGGGAGCTGAATTTGTGTTACAGGTTTTAAAAAAGGTATCAGCTGAACCTTTGGGTCTATTGGGTTTGGTCTTGGTAGTGTTGATGGTGGCGAGTGCCGTATTGGCCTATTGGATCGCGCCTTATGATCCTATTGCTCTTAATATCATAGATCGCTTACAAGGCCCCTCTTTCAAACACTTGCTGGGCACTGATCAATTGGGGCGTGACCTGTTCTCCAGAGTCTTGTTTGGTGGTCAGGTGGCACTGAAGGTGGCTTTCATTTCCATCAGTATTGCTCTTGTAATCGGAGTACTGCTGGGCATGGTCGCAGGCTTTGGTCCTAAGTGGTTGGATAGCCTGATTATGTTGTTCTTTGACACCATTCGTTCCTTTCCGACGGTGATGTTTGCTTTGGCGACAGTTGCTCTAGTAGGGCCATCACTTATGACCGTTGTGGCCGTTATAGTGGTTACTTCGATTCCAACCTATGGACGGGTGGTACGCACGCAAACCTTGTCCATAAAGAACAATGAATTTATTAAGGCCGAACAAGTTATGGGCGCTTCTACGGCGCGAATCTTACGAGTGCACGTGTTACCTAATGTGGTAGGTCCATTGCTAATTTTAGCCTCTATGGACATTCCCACGGTGATTGCCTTGGAGGCTGGTTTGAGCTTTTTGGGTATGGGGGTCAAGCCGCCAACACCATCGTGGGGCAGCATCCTTAATGATGGTTATACCTTAATCCGTAATACGCCCTGGCCGATTGTTGCCGGCAGTATTCCTTTATTGTTAGTTACCTTGGGCTTTACTTTTTTAGGTGAGTCTCTACGTGATCAGTTGGACCCTAAGTTGAGAAATAACCGATGAGTAAAGCCACCGATAACGTCCTGTCTATACGCAATTTAAGTATAGATTATGCGACTCAAGAGGGTTCTTTAAAAGCGTTACGTAATGTTGATTTGGATATACCAAAAGGCCAAATTGTTGGTGTGGTAGGAGAAAGTGGTTGTGGTAAATCGACGTTAATATCTTCCATAATTCAGTTGATGGCAAATAATGCTAAAACCACCTCAGGCACTGTGTTTTTTGAAGGTGAAGACCTGTTAACGATGAGCCCAACTAAGCTGAAAAGCTTGCGTGGTCAACGTATGTCCATCGTTTTTCAGGACCCGATGTCTACCTTGAATCCAGTTTTGACCATTGGTAAGCAAATGGTCGATATCCAATATCGAGACAAACGCTCCAAATCACAAAAGCGCCAACGCTCGGCAGATATGTTGGCTCAGGTAGGTATACCTGATCCGGCAAGCCGGTTAAACCAATACCCCCATGAGTTTTCTGGAGGTATGCAGCAACGCATTTCTATTGCTATGGCATTGCAAGCGCAGCCCGCTTTATTAATTGCCGATGAGCCCACCACCGCCCTTGATGCTACGCTGGAAGTACAAATAATCGATATGCTTAAAGAACTACAATCTAGCATTGGTTGTTCTATATTGTTTATATCGCACCACTTGGGCGTGATTGCCGAACTGTGTAATCAGGTTGTTGTAATGTATGCCGGTGAAATCGTGGAACAGGGGCCGGTGAGCCGGGTGTTTAAGTCTCCGAAGCATCCCTATACCCAGAAACTATTGGAATGTGATCCAGCCAGCATTGCCAAAAAGACCCGAAATTTGCCTACTATTGAAGGTGAAATACCTAACTTATCCGACCTACCCGCGGGCTGTATTTTTACTAGTCGTTGCCATAAGAAAACTGCCCAGTGTGAAGAGCTTAAGCCCAAGCGCCATGCTGTTACTCAGGGTGCAACAGAGAAACATTTTGTCACCTGTCATTTGGAATCGCTATGAGCCAGTTATTGGAAGTTAACAACCTGCGTGTCCAGTTTCGAGTAAAATCTTCTATGGCGTCTTGGTTGCAGAAGTCTGAAAGTCCGTTCATTGATGCTGTTCGTGATGTGTCTTTCAAAATTAAAGAAGGCGAGACCTTTACCCTGGTAGGTGAAAGCGGTTCAGGTAAATCGACCCTGGCCAATGCTGTGGTGGGTTTGCTGCCCACGGCCAGTGGCAGCATTAACTTTATGGGCGATGATGTCACGCAAATGCCAGACAAGCAGTTGATGGCCTATCGCAAACAGATTTCTATGATGTGGCAAAACCCAACTGGCTCCTTAAGCCCGCGTATGCAGGTTGGTGACGCCATTACTGAACCTTATAAAATCCACAACTTGTCTGACAGAGATAAACAGCAAGAAGCAAAACGGTTGCTGAATTTAGTAGGCTTGTCAGCACGTTTTCAGGATCGTTATCCGCATCAACTCAGCGGTGGCCAGGCCCGTCGTGTGGGGGTAGCCAGAGCGCTAGCCTTAAACCCCAAGCTGATTGTTGCCGATGAGCCAACGGCAGGCTTAGATGTTTCTGTACAAGGAGAAATCCTTAACTTACTTAATCGGTTGCAGGATGATTTGGGTGTGAGCTTATTTGTTATTACCCATAACCTGAATATTGTGCGCCACATATCAGACCGTACAGCGATCATGTATCTTGGGCGCTTCGTTGAAGAAGGCCCGACCGATGATATCTTTGTTAATCCGCATCACCCTTATACCTTGGCATTGCTCTCTGCCAATCCAGAGGTAACCAATGTTGGTGCTTTGGAGCGTATAGCATTAAAAGGTGAGGTGCCCAGCTTAATGCATAGGCCCTCGGGGTGTGAGTTCCATACGCGATGCCCATTTGCTCAAGAGCTGTGCGCTACCGTTGCGCCTGTTGGGATAGATTTTGGATTTGAATATTCGGCCACTTGTCATTATCCTCGTTAAATGCCTGTCTTTGTTGATGATGCCGATAGCTGCTTTACGCTAAGGGTCACAGTATGGCCAAGCCGCCCCGCATGCGCTTGTTAGGTGCTATTTATCCCAGGGGGCAACCACCACTTTGCCCGTATGTTTGCCCTGGCCAAAATACGCAATGAGCTTCGGCACATCACTTAACTTGTGGGGACCATCAATGATTGGGGTAATCTTTCCAGCCTCATACAGTTGCTCAATATAGGCCAGATCTTTATTTGATTTTAGGCTGACAATATCAATGGCTTTTTTATGGATCCGACGCACCCAGCGTTTTAACACCACCATTTGCAGCAGTCGACCAAGATTACCACCTACGGTGACATATTGGCCGCCTGGGACAAGTGAGCGCATATAATCAGTAGGTCGGCGATTTGTTTTGGCGTCTAGGATAAGGTCATATTGCAGACCATTTTGGGTGAAGTCACTGCGTGTGTAATCAATCACATGGTCGTAACCTATTGATAACATGTGGCTGAGTTTATGCCCCGTATCAACGCCAGTCACTTCGACACCATATTGCTTAGCGATATAAAGGGCAAAGGTGCCCACTCCACCCCCGGCGCCATTAATCAAAACCTTGTTCCCTGGTTGAATATTGCCAACATCTATCAATCCTTGTTTAGCCAGCAAAGCTGCATGGGGTATAGATGCAGCGTCAGTAAAGCTCATAAATTCTGGCTTTAGAGATAGAGCCTTTTCATTGACACAAACGTACTCTGCAAAACCACCAAAACCATGCTCAGAAATATCACCGTAGACGGCATTGCCCACATTAAATTCCTGTACACCTTCGCCAAGACCCTCAATAACACCAGAAAGCTCCATGCCGGGTATCTTTTGCTTTGGCTTCAGCAGTCCAAACATGAGGCGGTACAGGAATGGCTTGCCTCTCATCAGGCACCAGTCGTAGTCATTTATAGACGCTGCCAGAATTTTTACCAAGACTTCATTTTTCCTTGGGCTGGGCTGCGCCACGTCCTTGAGGCGAAGCGCTTCTGGACCACCGTATTTTTCTTGTATTATTGCTCTCATGTTAATTAAACCTGACAGTATGTTGATGTCACCTAATGGCATCATAATAATTATTAGCGTGCCGGCAGTGCCATTTCTATGACAATTGTCGATCACACTACAGCCCCTAAGAGTAGCAGAGTTGGCAGTTCTTTTAACTCGGAAAAATGCTGAAAGTGAGCCCCGAGACCTGCGCTCTTAGCCACACTGAGAAAGCCCTTGTTGCTTTACATCGTCCAAGATGACTGGCCTCAATGAGATGGCCACATGATTACTTTTGTAGCGTTTGTTTAGTTGAACTGTCATCAGCGTCTGTAGAGTTCCTTGCAAGGGTTTGCTACTGTTAGGTAGGCCTAGCCGTTGTGACTAGGTCCTAACGATGACCGGGCTAGGCCCAAGGAGTCACATATGCAGGTACTTATAATCAACTTTAACCTCGAAGGTATTAGCCGCAGCGAGTATGAGGGTGTATGCAATGAATTAGCGCCATCTTTTGCTGCGATACCAGGCTTAATTTCCAAACATTGGCTGGCTGATGAAGCTAATAATACCTATGGAGGTGTCTATTTGTTTCAAGATCAGGCGGCCCTAGATGGCTTTATGGCATCGGAATTATTCGCTGGTGTTGCCGGCAATCCCGCCCTTATCAATGCCTCGGCTAAGCCGTTTGATATTATAGAAGGCCCGACCCGAGTCACGCGAGGTATGTGATTAAGGCTGACCATTTAGGCGTTGAACTACATAGTCCATGTTCGCTCCAAAGGGCGGTATGTGGGGGGTTATGGGAATCTTGCCTGTTATCGGTAAAGAAGCCCCTCAATACCGCCATGCAAAGATGAAATGGCGGCCACACATGATGCTATTAACCAATCTCTATCGCGCTAAGCTCATGGGCAATGGCCGCGCCCAAGCGGGCATTATTGAGCACCAGTTGAATATTGGCAGCCAAGCTGTTGCCGCCTGTCACCTGGGCAATTTTGGCTAATAAATAGGGCGTTGTTTGCTTACCTGTAATGCCTTGCTGTTGCATTTCCCCAATGGCATTGGTGATCACATGCTCTATGGCTTCAGAATCCATGGCATGGATGTCTGGAATGGGGTTGGCTACCACCACCCCACCGTTCAGGCCTAAATGCCACTTGGCTTGCAGGGCCCTGGCAATGCTGGCCGCAGAATCCAATTGGTAATCCACCTCAAACTCACTGCTTTGGGTGTAAAATGCGGGCATCACCTTGGTTTTATAACCCACTACCGGCACGCCTTGAGTTTCTAGATACTCAAGGGTTAAACCAATATCCAGGATGGACTTAACTCCGGCACAGACCACCGCTACTGAAGTACGAGCCAGCTCCTGCAAATCGGCCGAAATATCCATACTGGTTTCGGCTTGTCGGTGCACCCCGCCAATGCCGCCCGTAGCAAATACCTTGATACCTGCCATGGCAGCAATAACAACCAGAAACTAGCTACCATAGGTACTGGCAGGCGAGCAGGCGTAGTGAGCACCCGTTGCGAAGTAGCACTTTTGTCCTTTAGAAAAGCATAACCATGCAGCCCATTCACCAGATAGCCAAATACTGTGCCTG
>JASMLZ010000046.1 GCA_030748435.1 Gammaproteobacteria bacterium
ACATACTGCTCATCTGCATGACGCGGCGGCAGGTACAGACCCGGCACCTGACTAAGCAGGCGCACCAATAAATCATAACGTTGATTCCAGCGCTGGCAGTTATCTTCCAGCAAAGGTAATTGTGACAAGGCCAAAGCCGCACGCATATTATCCATCCGCCCGGACATATTGGCACTGGTGTAACGGATATCAGCAAACACCTCTGGCTCTGGTGCAGCCCCATGACGGTCATACAGCATATAGGACCCGGAATGCATAATCGCCCGCGCCATCATCTGCTTATTATCGCTGACCAAAAGCCCCCCTTCCCCGGTATTGATATGCTTATAGGTTTGCAAACTAAAGGCCGCCATCACGCCAAAATTACCTGCACGCCGGCCCTGCCATGTGGCCCCCATAGTATGGGCACAGTCTTCCAACACCTGTAATCCCAATTCATCACACACCTGCATCAGCTGGTTCATATCCGGAATATGACCACGCATATAGGACAGAACCAATACTTTTGCTCCCGAACTCTGGGCTTTATAGCGCAAATCATCCATATCAAGGTGATAATGATCATCAACTTCTACCAAAATCGGCCGTGCACCCACATTAACAATAGCACCGGGCACAGGCGCCAGAGTGTAGCCATTGGTAAGCACTGCTTCCCCTGCTTCCACCCCCATCGCTCTAAGACCAATATGCAAAGCATAGCCACAGGAAGTGCAGGCCAAACAGTATTCACGCCCTTGCCATGCTGCATAGTCCTGTTCCAACTGCGCCGCCGCCGACAGTTCATCCCCCAGGGTGTTATAGCGATGCAGACGACCGTTACGCATCAACTCTGTAGCCGCCGCAATACCCGCTTCGGGCAAGGCTTCCTGCTGGGTAAATGATTTGTTAAATATTTTTTGCATAATGGGTATACCAAACTAGTGATTAGCCGCCTTTATATTAATGTAGCCTGAAAGATCCAGTCATTATAGCGCCAATTAACCATCACCTATGGGCCAAATATAGACCAACCAAGGTACAACAAATGCCATAATGCCAGAACCAAATTAACTGGCAAACAGAAAATATTAGCGTATATTGTCTATATACCTGCGCACCAATACAAAGGTTAAAAATAATGTCACAAGCAGATTATGTATTAATAGAAGAACACGACAAGTGGATTGAGCTCACCCTTAATCGCCCCGCTAATTTTAATACCCTGTCTGAAGGCATGATGCATGCTTTGCAACACACCCTGCATGATATAGCGAAGCGGGAAGATCTAAGTTGCGTTATTCTAAAAGCCACAGGCAAAGCCTTTTCCGCCGGACACGACCTAAAAGAGATGGCTGCCAAAGTAAGCGATACCTATTATCAACAACTTTTTAAGCAATGCAGCCAACTAATGCAAAGCATTATACAGCTACCCATTCCAGTTATTGCGGAAGTACAAGGCGTAGCCACTGCCGCCGGCTGCCAACTGGTAGCCACATGTGATTTGGCTGTAGCTTCAGAACAGGCCAAATTTGCCGTTTCCGGCATCAATTTAGGTTTATTCTGCTCCACCCCGGCAGTAGCACTAAGCCGCAGCATCGCCCCCAAACATGCCATGGAAATGCTGCTAACCGGGGAGTTTATCAGCGCCGCAGAAGCACAACAAAAGGGGCTGATTAATCGCGTCGCCAGCGCCGAAGGGCTAACCCATGCCAGCCGAGCCTTGGCCGCCAGTATTAGTAAAAAAATGCCAGTTGCCATCAAAACCGGCAAAGCCATGTTCTACCCACAACTGGAAAAACCACTGAGTGAAGCCTATACGTTTGCCAGTGAGTATATGGTATGTAATATCATGGCCACAGAAACCCAAACCGGCATCACAAACTTTGTTAACAAGAAAAAACTTTAAGCGATTGTCGCGGGCCTGCGACACTCGCAAATGCTTGCTATAGCACACTATCATTGCTTCTCTAGCGCGCCAATGACAAAATCAACGCTTATTCCGCATAGCTCCAAGGCAGCCTATGACCAACAAGCATCTGCAAGACATTGTTAACTTTATTATGGAAACCGATAAGCTAAAGGCGGTGATTCGCAAAACCCGTCCGCAAGGGCTGGGGCGCTATGAAAATTCCGCTGAACATTCATGGCAAGTGGCCTTGGCGGCACTGACACTGCAGCAATATGCTAGCCGGCCAGTGGATATCAATCGCGTGCTACGGATGTTGCTGGTGCATGATTTGGGCGAAATAGATGTGGGGGATGTTATTGTTTACCAAGCTAATGACCCTGCTCATCTAGCCGCCGAGCGCAAAGGCGTGGCTCGCATTCTGGCCTTATTACCCGATCAAATGGGTGATAAATATTTGGCTTTATGGGATGAATTTGAAGCCGCGGAAACAGCTGATGCACAATTTGCCAAAGCCATGGATCGCGCCCTACCCTTATTGCACAACCTTTATGATGGCGGCCACAGTTGGCGTAAGCATGGTATCCAAAGACATCAGGTAGAAACCGTTAACAAACCAAGAATTATTCAGGGATGCCCGGCACTATGGGAACTGATCGAACCAGTACTAACCCAAGCAGAAGCAGATGGCTGCTTTGATCCTGTGGAATAGAGCAGGGATTGCCGCGTGGCTGAGCTCCTCGTAAAGACGGGGGTTTAAATAGTGTCTTTGCTAGCCTTTACTCCGTGTTTGCGAACACAGTGAAACAATCTCTTGGACTTCCCCTAGTATTCATGACACTCCTACGCTTTAATTTAAGCATAGGAGAAATGTAAATGAGTAACCCAAGATATACCCCTGAATTCAAGGACGAAGCAGTAAAGCAAGTGATCGTTCGAGGTCATTCAGTAGCTGAAGTTTCAGAACGTTTAGGCGTATCGACCCATAGCCTGTATAAGTGGATCAACGCTGTTAAACCAGATAATTCTGAACAGCAAGAACAAGATTTGATTGAAGCCAAACGGGGACCTGATAGAGGACCTGATAGAGGACAGGCACTCGTTTGGACCTGATAGAGGACAGGCACTCGTTTGGGACCTGATAGAGGACAGGCACTCGTTTTGAGGACAGGCACTCGTTTTATTTATCATCAGCTATACTTAAAAGCACACCAACGCCAAAGGGAATTAGCGATGACCAGAGCCAGAAAACACCTTGTTTGTGTCGAAGACACGCCTTACTACCATATCACCTCACGCTGCGTACGGCGTTCTTTTTTATGTGGCTATGACCAGCAAAGTGGTCATGACTACGAACATCGCCGTGGCTGGATTGAAGAACGTATACGTATATTAAGCTCGGTCTTTGCCATTGATATTGGCACCTATGCCATT
>JASMLZ010000047.1 GCA_030748435.1 Gammaproteobacteria bacterium
AGCAGCCCAGTGGCTGCTTTTTAGCTAGTGAGCGGCGGCGCTTATGGCGCCGACAGGCCATTGCCAAGCGTCTAATAGGAAGCCCCGTGGTTGAAGAACTGCGGGGCTTTTTTTATGGCACAAAGGTTCTCACATGGGGGGTAAAAGGGCTGCCGAAGGCAGCATCAGAACATGTGATAGTAGGGCGAGACGCGTGAAGAAAAGCAGCCCAGTGGCTGCTTTTTAGCTAGTGAGCGGCGGCGCTTATGGCGCCGACAGGCCATTGCCAAGCGTCTAATAGGAAGCCCCGTGGTTGAAGAACTGCGGGGCTTTTTTTATGGCACAAAGGTTCTCACATGGGGGTAAAAGGGCTGCCGAAGGCAGCATCAGAACATGTGATAGTAGGGCGAGACGCGTGAAGAAAAGCAGTCCAATGACAGTTGGCACAAATGTTTGGCATATATATAGATAAGCCGTTAAGCAACTAGCTCCATTTATGCGATCCCTCTATAATAAGACCACTAGACTTATGCAGAGAATTCAACCATGGAAAACATCGTCCTCATAGCACTTTTGAGCCTGTTTTGCCTGCTCATGTTAAAGTTAGTGTTGTTTCTTTGGTGGCGTCAGCGTACCCGCCAAAAAACCAATCAGCAGCGTATACAAAATCTACAAGTTATGTTGCAGAAACAGTATGAACATCGAGTGGACAGTATTCGTGTTATTGCCAATGCCATGGATAGCGGGCAGTGTGAATTTACTGAAGGTTGTATCCGGTTAAAGCATTTAATTGGTCAAGTTGAGCCGCAGCTACTAACACAAGACAAATACACTATTATTAACACCATCTATACCGAAACGGAGCATATACCAATCAAAGAAGATTGGAAAAAACTCAATAAAAAAGTGCAGACCAAACTAAGTAATGAGCGCTACGCATTGGAGGCTAAATATCGCAGTGATATTGCAACAGCAGTAAAAGCACTGCGAGCCCACCAATTTTCTACATTTGATGACTCGCAGTAAGTAGCTTGTTACAAGGCCCTTCTAATACGCGCTATGGCCTCTTCCAATACGGCCCTTTGACAGCCGAAGTTAAGGCGCATAAAACGCTTATCATTAAAGCCGCTGCCAGGGGACATTCCTACACCGGCAGCCTCAAAGAAGGCTGTTGGATTTTCCAGATTAAGTTCTGATATATCTATCCAGGCAAGGAAAGTCGATGCCAAAGGAAGCATATGTATACCATCTATGGTGGCAAACTGTTGAGCTAGATAATCCCTGTTACCACGTAGGTAGTCCAGCAATTGGCTGTGCCACTCATTGCCTGCCTGTAAAGCCGTAACCGTGGCTTCGAAACCTAGAGGATTAATTTCCGATACTATACCTTGCATAGCAGCCTTAAAGCGTGGACGCAGGGTGTCATTGGCAATAACAGCCCAGGAACAGGCCAAACCTGCAACGTTATAGGTTTTGCTGGCAGCCCCCAGAACAACACTGTTGTGCAAGGCGTGCTCGCTAATCCGGCCATAAGGAATGTGCTTCTTGTTCTGATCCAGAATAAGATCGCAGTGTATTTCGTCAGAGACCAATATTAGCTTGTTAGCTTGGCAGTAATCATCAATTTGCTTAAGCTCCTCATGTGTGTAGACACAGCCGCCCGGGTTTTGCGGATTACAAAATAGCATGATTTTGGCATCTGTGGTTGGTGCTTCAGACAGTTTGGTCAGATCTAGCCGTAGGCGCTGTTGGTCATAGGTCATAGGCAAAAGATGACGCTGCTTACCACAATTGACTGGTATGGAGTGAAAATGGGGATAAATAATTTCCGGTGTGAGCACTGTATTGTGATGCTCTGACAGGGCAAGACAAGAAAGGTGCATACTGGCCACCACCCCTGGCACCCATACTACCCACTCTGGTTGTATCGTCCAGTTATGCTGTTGCTGATAATAATCAACAACGACTTGTGACCAATCATTAGCTGGTCTGGTATAACCAAAAATACCATGAGCCAAACGCGCTTGCAGTGCTTCCATGATCACTGGGGCACATTCAAAATCCATATCGGCTACCCAAAGTGGGATGATATCAGCCGAATATTTGTCCCATTTTGAAGAATGAGTGCCAGTGCGGACGGTCGCTTTATCAAAGTTGAATGGTATGCTCACGCGTTACTCCGTGTTGGTTGCCTGTGTAGAGCTAAAGGCTTATTATGAGAGCCTTGCATGTTGGTTATTGTTTCCTGTAATGGCGTTGAAAATGTACTCAATAGGTCATTTATCGTATATAAACTCCCTCTTTGTGTGCGTCTTTGCCTTGTCACAGAAAAAAACCGGCTTGTGTAAAGCTCTCACTATGATAGTTGGATTGAGGGATCATAAAATGTTATCCCGATAGTGAGAATGTAGCATAAAATATCACTTGGGTATGTGTTTTAAACACGACAAAAACACCAAATTTGTTTGCTATTATTATGAATCATCATCAAGATTTCTCTGAAGCTGTCCGTTTGCAATATTTAGCTGCCATGGGCATCACCAGTTGGCTGCCACTGCACGATCGTGTAGTGACCACTGGCGCGGTTTGGCAAGCCAAGACGAGCTTGTCTGTTGCACTCGTAGAAGCGCCTCAACCGGAAGCGCCAATATCAGCTGTGTCGGTGGCTGAACATCATGTCGAGCCGGCACAATCACACCCAGATCATAATACAGATCAGGCGCCACCATTGGGCATCACGGCAGAGCAAGCCAAACAACAAACACGACAGATACGTGATACTTTGTTGCAGGAGCCGCTAGCCTCTGAACCGGTCAAGCCAGCAGTTAAGGCCGCAATGGTTGCAACGGTGCCAAGCACAGATGATCAAATAGAGCCCCTGCATCTTAGCTATAGCTGGTATAGTGCAGGTGTATTGGTGGTCAATGAAGTACCCCTGCAAGATGGTGCCGCTATGACTAGTTCTTTGGCTCAGCTACAGACGGCGATGGTCAATGCTCTGAATCCGAGTTGTAAAGCGGTTATGCCCCAGTCTCAGGGGGAGTTTCATTGGCCGTTAGTGCCTGGGTTACATGGTGATCATAGCCGCTCTGGTGCGCAACAGGCCTTACAGTATCAGTTGCAGAAATTGCTGCAAGACAAGCCGGTTAAGCAAGTGATGTTAATGGGGCAGCGTTGTGCTGAGCTATTGCTGGCTGATGCTGTCAAGCCAGGTACGGTGTTTAGTGATGAACAATGGCCCGCAGCACAGATCCTGCTTACCCATAGTCTACATCAGTTGCTAAAAATTCCTGCTAACAAGGCAGAGGTCTGGACTCATATGCAGCCTTTACTGGCCAAATAATCATGTTGGATATACGTGTGCTAGGCTCTGATGTGGAAGAAGAAACATTGGCACTATTAGCAGCTTTGCCATGTTTACACGATGAGCCACACTGGACCCAGGCCCAGTTACGGGATGCCTGTATGGGTTCGGAGCAGGTGTTAGGGCTATTTGTTAAAGGTAAAGCTGTCGGCTATATCATAGGGGCGCAAGTATTGGATCAGGCCGACATTCACACCATTTTAGTGGCTGTTGATTGGCGGGCCCAAGGCTTGGCTAAGCAGTTATTGCAAGCCATGCTGGCTAGATTAAAACAGCAAGGGGCAACACAGGTGTTTCTGGAAGTAAGGCAGGGTAATTTGGCCGCGCAAGGCCTGTACGCAGGCTATGGTTTTAGCGCAACGGGTCAGCGTATAAACTATTATGCCAATCGCGATGGCAGTCGAGAAAACGCTATTATTATGTCAGCAAAGGTATGAGCAAGACCGACAAATCAGCCATGCTATATTTCCCGGTTCAGTGAACTTGGGCCGCGCGTCTGGCAAGGGTATAACCTTTGCCAGCATGCACAGCCTTGTTGCGCTAGGCCAGCTCGTCAGTAGCCACCTTGTAATCCGGATCTTCAATAACATTCACTTCCACCAAGTCTCCCGCTTTGGCTAATAAGCGGATACATTCTGGGCTCAAGTGCCGTAAATGCAACTGTTTGCCGGCTTTAATATAACGCTCAGCCAGAGTGTCTATGGCTTCCAGACCGGAGTGATCGGCTACTCGAGAACGTTGGAAGTCAATAATGACATCATCAGGGTCTTGGCTGGGGTCAAATAGCTCCAGAAAATTTTGCACAGAGCCAAAGAAGATGGGGCCACGCAGATAATAGATGCGGCTACCAGAAACGTCCTCATAGGTTACTTGAGTGTGTTTGGCATGTTTCCAGGCAAATACCAGAGCTGAGCAGATGACACCGACAATAACGGCGATCGCCAAGTCCGTTGCGACGGTAACACCGGAAACCAGAATCAACACAAAAGCATCGGATTTTGGAATCTTGGGAATAATCCGAAAACTCGACCATTCAAAGGTACCCAGCACCACAATAAACATCACGCCTACCAGAGCAGCAACGGGAATCATTTCAATTAGTGGAGATGCTACCAGAATAAATGCCAGCAGACACAGAGCTGCAGTAATACCAGACAAGCGGCCACGACCACCAGAGTTAACATTAATCATACTCTGACCAATCATGGCACAGCCACCCATGCCACCAAATAGTCCGGTTGCCGTATTGGCTAAGCCTTGCCCCACACACTCTTTGTTGCCACGGCCACGAGTACCTGTAATCTCGTCTACCAGAGTTAAAGTCAGCAGGGATTCAATGAGGCCAATAGCTGCCAGAATTAATGCATAAGGAAAAATAATAATCAGGGTTTCCAGATTATAAGGCACTGAGGGAATATGAAAACTTGGTAAGCCCCCGGCGATTGAGGCAATATCACCTACCGTTCTGGTATCCAGATCCAGGCTGATAACCAGACCACTAATGACAACAATGGCTGCCAAAGAAGACGGAATGGCTGTGGTGAGGCGGGGCAGATAGCGAATAATGGCCATGGTAAGAGCGATAAGGCCCAGCATCAGGAACAGCTGTTGATTTTCCAGCCAGCGCAGCGCACCCTCGTCATCAATAAACTTAAACTGACTTAATTGTGCCAGAAAAATCACTATTGCCAGGCCATTAACAAAACCCAGCATGACTGGGTGTGGCACCATGCGAATAAATTTACCCAGGCGCAAAACACCGGCCAGAATCTGCAATATACCCATTAGTACAACGGTAATAAACAGGTACTCTACCCCATGTTCTGCAACCAGGCTGACCATCACCACAGCAAGTGCTCCGGTAGCGCCGGAAATCATACCTGGGCGGCCGCCAAACACGGCCGTAATCAAGCCAACCATAAAGGCTGCATATAAGCCGACCAGTGGTTCTACACCAGCCACAAAGGCGAAAGCAACGGCTTCAGGCACCAGAGCCAAAGCGACGGTGAGGCCAGAAAGAACATCGTTTTTGGCATTAGCTGGAGCGCGGCTAACTAGATCGAACATGAAATATCCTGCATTTAGCGGGTTGAGCTCGGGACTTATCAACAAGCCCCAATTTTAGGTGGCGAAGTATACAGGATAGGCCGTTTTTTTGCTAATTTTGGGCTTCTTTGAAGGTAATATAATGTAGTTGGTGTGGCAGTGCTATTATGCCTTCAGTGTGATTGTTTATCATGTCAAGATCAGCGAAAATAGCACCCCACAGCCATTTGGCAAACGGATGTTTCAATTTTGCGCAGGTTATGAACGTGCAGTGTTTTTGACAACGCGTAATGAACACTTCTGCGGTTATAGGCAGCTTTCATGGTACTATTGGCGGCTTGTGAACTTGCCCCATTCAGGCAACATCCGAACTGGCGCAGAGCCACCAACCCAGAGTGCTTTCGAGCACAAATGAAAAGAAGCAATTAATTAATGTTAGATCAGAATTTTCTCTCCAAGGTCAATAAGCGAAGAACTTTTGCTATTATCTCTCACCCTGATGCAGGTAAAACCACGATTACCGAAAAGTTATTGTTATTTGGACAAGCTATTCAGGAAGCTGGCTCGGTCAAAGGCAGAAAGGGTGACAAGATGGCCACTTCTGACTGGATGGCTATGGAACAGCAGCGGGGCATTTCAGTGACCTCGTCGGTGATGCAGTTTCCCTATAGCGGCCGCACAGTAAACCTGCTGGATACCCCGGGGCACGAAGATTTCTCGGAAGATACCTATCGTACGCTAACTGCTGTTGACTCAGTATTGATGGTGATTGACGGCGCCAAAGGCGTGGAAGACCGTACTATAAAATTAATGGAAGTCTGTCGCCTGCGCGATACGCCTATCTTTACTTTTATTAATAAAATGGATCGTGAAGTTCGTGATCAGATAGAAGTATTAGACGAAGTTGAAGATGTGCTTAAAATTGCCTGCGCTCCTGTTACCTGGCCCATTGGTATGGGTAAACAGTACAGGGGGGTTTATAACCTCTATACCGACACTATTCATTTATATACTCAGGGACAGGGGCATACCATACCCGACGACAGACAAATCAAAGGGTTGGATTCTGTTGAGGCTGAGGCCGAGCTAGGTGATTTAATAGCTGATCTGCGCGATGAAATTGAATTGGTGCGTGGTGCCAGTCATGAATTTGATTTAGAGCTATTTCTGGCGGGCCAGTTGACGCCCGTATTCTTTGGTACTGCCTTGGGTAACTTTGGTGTGCGCGAGATGTTGGACTATTTTGTTGAATGGGCTCCGGCACCAGAGGAGCGTAATGCTGGCGCCCGTCTGGTAAAAGCCAATGAGGAAAAATTTACTGGTTTTGTATTTAAAATACAAGCCAATATGGACCCCAAACATCGCGACCGTATTGCCTTTATGCGCATCTGTTCGGGCTCTTATGAACGGGGCATGAAGATGTATCATGCCCGTCTGGGTAAGGATATAAAGATAGCTGATGCAGTTACCTTTATGGCCGGAGAGCGCGCTAATGTAGAGCAGGCTTTTTCGGGTGATATTATCGGCTTGCACAATCATGGCACCATTCAGATTGGCGATACCTTTACGCAGGGTGAAGCGCTGAAGTTCACGGGTATTCCTCACTTTGCGCCGGAACTTTTTCGGCGTGTACGCTTAAAAGATCCTTTGAAAATGAAAGCCTTGCAAAAAGGCTTGCAGCAGTTGTCAGAGGAGGGCTCGACCCAGTTATTTATGCCCGGTAAAAACAACGATCTGATTGTTGGTGCGGTGGGCGTGTTGCAGTTTGAAGTTGTGGCCTATCGTCTTAAGGATGAGTACAAGGTAGAGTGTATTTATGAGCCCATCAGCATCAACACTGCACGTTGGGTAGAGTGTGACGACCCCAGAATGCTGGAAGACTTTAAGCGCAAGGCGGCTGATAATCTGGCTATTGATGGGGGTGGCCATTTGACATATCTGGCGCCTACGCGGGTTAATTTGAGTTTGACTGAAGAGCGCTGGCCAGATATCCGTTTCCGGGCTACCCGAGAGCACTAAATCATGACTGGGGCGCTGCAACAGGAGGTACTTTTTGACAGTCATTGTCACTGGGATCACCCCAAGTTGCAGGCCTTACAGCCTGATTTGTGGCAGGCATGCCTAGACACAGGAGTGCAAGATATACTGGTGCCAGCCACTAGAGCTCAAGACTGGCCTGCATTGATAGCCTTGTGTACACCACATCCACATTGGCATCTGGCCTTAGGCTTGCATCCTTATTTTCTAGCCCAGCATCAAACCTCACATATGTCGCAACTGCAGCACTTGGTGGCTCATACAAAACCAGTTGCAATTGGCGAAATTGGTCTCGACTGGCATCTGCCAGAGTCCACTTGGGCGGCTCAGGAAGTGCTCTTTATAGCGCAACTTAAATTGGCCCAAAAGGAAGGGCTGCCGGTGATTTTGCATGTTCGTAAATGCCATGACCGGGTTATCAAATTGTTACGCCAACAGAAGTTTTCTGAAGCCGGTATAGTGCATGCTTATAGTGGTAACGAAACACAGGCCCAGGCATATGCTGATATGGGTTTTAAGCTGGGTGTAGGGGGGACGATTACCTATGAGAGGGCCCGTAAAACCCGTCATCTGGTCAGCCGTTTGCCTTTGTCATGGCTGGTGTTGGAAACTGATGCCCCTGATATGCCCATGGTGCACCAGATAGATCGCCTGAATCGCCCCGATGCCTTGCCCAAAGTGCTGGCTGTCTTGGCCAGCATCCGTGCAGAGGATCGGGCGCTGCTGGCACAACAAACCACCTCCAACTGCCTTAGTGTATTAAAGCTGTCTTAATAGACAGTTTTGGAATATAAATCTGGACTTGTCACTAGGTCATCACAAGGTACAGGATGCTTATATCCAGAGTCCAACATACCCATAATGAATCCAGCGTAGCCGTATTATCTGTGTAGCAATGTCAATTGCACAATAAAGTGGTAAAAACAGAATTAGCTACTATAGTTCTTGTTTAAATCGATAAAAGCGAATTAGTGGGTTTTCCTTAGGGGATAATTGGATGAGAATTCTTGTAGTTGCATTGTTATTGGCAGGGCTTTGTATGGCCACGCACAAGGCTTACGCTGTGAATCCGGAAATCATTTTTAAAGGAGAGCGAGTAGCAGTTGAAGCCTATTTCAACGATGGCCAAAATACCACTTTGGAGCTTTATGCAGATTCAGAAACAAGGGAGTCGCACTTTTTTGTTTTTTGTAACTCAAGCAGAGAATTGAGAGCTGGGATTGGGTTTGATCAAACCGTGAGCTTTTTTGAGGGTCGCCAACAAATGATTAATTTTTTCTCCAAGGGCGAGGATTATTTATTTTCTGACTTGGCCAGTATCCAAAACGCCGATAGCGGATATCAGTTCTTGTTGCTGTATCCAGACGACACTAAAGTGACGCCAAAGAAGTCCTTGCGTTTGGTGGAAGCGTTGCAAAACAACGTTGAACTCATTGTCAGGATGCCATTTGTTGGTAATGGTTTGGTTGAGAGGTATAGTTTGAAGGAGATACCTCTGGCTATCCGTTTCCTGGCTGCGAGTTGTCAGGGTCCTGTTGCAGAAAATACAGACGTCTGATGATCTGTTCTACCAGACTTAGGTCTTGAACGGGTTGTCGATATTGATATCGATTGGCTTGGCATAGTTAGGAATACGAATTTCCTGATCGGTAATGGTTAGTTCCGGGCCTTGTAATACGTTATGGCCAAAACGGTAGATGGGGCGAGCTGTGCCGCGAATGGCCTCTTGTTCGTATGCCTGAGCTTGTTCTTGTGCCGTTGTACGAGCCTTTAGCCAAGTATCAACAGCCTTTACACCATGCCGTTGTGACAGTAACTTTTCCGTGCTGGCTGGGGACATCAAGACTGCGCTGGCATTATTGCCGCCAAAACCCTTGGAATTTAGTATAACTGAGTCCATGCCGTCCGTTCCAAATTCCATATGTGCTGACTGAATACGCAGGTTGCTGGTGTGCACGTCATTAGCCACATGATCTATGGTGCTAATACCGGGTAAGTAACCATACTTCCATAGTCCCAAAGAAGTGATTAGCTGATCACCACCTGCCGTACCCTGAGAATGTCCCAGAAAGGCCTTGACTGCGGCTACGGGCCATGACTCAATACCAAAGGCTTTTGCTGTTTGATTAAGCACATGAGACTCTGTCACCCGGTTTTGCGGTGTAGAAGTACCATGTGCCTGCACGCAGGAGCGTTGCCGTAAGGATTCTTCGCCCAAAATTGCACGGGTTAAGGAGCAGGCCTTGGCCAGCGTAATATAGTTGCCAATGCCTGGAGCAGAAATAGACTTCTTGTAGCCATCAGCGTTAACGTATACACCGGGCACCGCGCCGAATATCTGTGCGCCCATCTGCATTGCCAAGCGGTCGCTGGTTAATACCACCCACTGTGAACCTTCACCCATGGTAAAGCCGCAGTTACTGGAAAATGGCCGCGAGGTACGGCGTAAATCAGGGCTGTCTAAGCCATCCAGAGCACAAAGCTCGTGATCTTCTGCCAGGGCACCCATAGTGCGGAAGCCTTCCATAACCTCTGGGGTAATTGGGGCATCGCTACTACCAACGATTACCAGATCACGGAGACCGGATTTAATATCATTGACGGCATTGCGGAGGTTGTACAGGAAGGTCGCACACGCACCCAAGGAAGAACCCACAGCACCAACGGATCCTAACAGATAGGCGTTAACAAAGTCAGCTGGCATCTGGCCATATCCCAAGGGCATTTGCTTGGAGGTGATGCGCTTGCCTTGGGTTGGGTTTTTCAGTAAGCCGCCAAAGCCTGCTTCGTCCAATTGGCCTATGGAGTTGCTGGCATAAACAGCGATACGGTCAGGCCCCAATTGATCTTGAATATCCTGCCAGTCGATACCAATAGAGTGCAAAGCGTCTGAGGCGCCGTAAACGGTCATTTGCAGGTTGCGGGGGTGATTGCGAGATTGATATAAAGTGCCTGGGGCAAAGCCTTCGGGCAGTTGACCTGCGGCGCTGACTGGAGCACGGCGAGCGTCGGGCAAAATGGCATCCAGACTACCTTCTACACGAATACTATATTCGCCGTTTTCCTGAGCAGTGACCTGCCAATTTGCTGGTATTTGTTTGGGTAATTGACGCTGGCGCAGATTGAAGGTAATAGCGGTACCATCTTGAGCGCGCAATTGAGCTGCCTTGTTTAGTACCAGATTTTCAATGTCATAGGCATTACTGCTAATGCGGCGGATAAGTGTGCTGTCAAACAGGGTCTGCTGCAGTTGTTGGCTGATCTGGTCCTCAGTAATAGCCTTACCGCTAGTGGCCAGGATATAGCGGCCATTATCGAATTTGACCTGATTGGTTAGCGTGGCAAGGCCGGTCAGCATTTCTGTATGTTGCTGTTGGCTAAGATGTTCGGTAATAAGACGACGATAGCTATGATGAAAAGACGAGCGTCCAGCGGCATTAATGCCCCCAAAGCCGATAATGACGGGTAAGTTAGTCAAACAATGCCTCGCTAAATTTCATCTGCTGCGTAAAACTGACCATTCTAGCAGAGTGACAATGAAACTCTAGCCTGCAAGGGCTGAAATGTACCAATCTGCTGACAGTTTAATGGATTCTATGAATATTCAAGTGTATCTTGGTGGCCTGACGGCCCAATAGCACTACATGGCCTTGTACTCGCTGTTCGCCATCACCACTAAACTCAAAGACAAAGTGCCGGCGCAATACTATATGGCCTTTCGCATGGCGTTGCAGGCGAGTTTTTTTGACCGCTACTGTATCATCCAAGAGTTGTACTTGCTGCAGTTGACACTGTTGTTTGGCATATAGACGGGCCTGTTCTTTGGCGGCACTGGTATCCCACCAATACCATATGCCTGCCGCCAAAGGGAACAATAGCCAGCCCAAATCCATAGCCTAGCCGCCAGCCAGTTTCACTGAGGTATAGCCCCGGTTATTCAGGAGCAGTAAAACCTTGTCACGTTGATCACCCTGTAGCTCCATTACTCCATCTTTAATGGCACCGCCGGTACTGGTTTTTTGCTTTAACTCCTTGAGCAGTTTTTTTAGCTCGGTTCCACCTAGTGGTACGCCACTAATCACAGTAACCCCCTTGCCTTTGCGCCCTTTAGTTTCTAGGCGAATACGTACATTACCGTCACCAGGACTGGCTTGACTGAGGCTTTTGCAGGCACAGGTTGTTTGTTGACAGTTGGGGCATATACGCCCGCTTGCGGTGGAATAAACTAAGCGGCCCATAATTACTTCGGTAAGGTTGTTTGGTTGGCTGCTGCGATCTGCGTTGTGGCAGCGACAGATGGTTCAACGATTGGTGTAGGGGTTTGCACTAGTCGATAGCAGGCATGGCTCGGTTGTTGTTCCCCCCACCAGTTCTTATCCCAAGGCTCTAATTTATTAACCCGAATTAGTTGTTTTATTTCCTTGATATAGGCTACCCCACGTGACGAATAGTGCAGCAGGCCGGAAGCAAGAGCACGCCCTGTGACGGCTTCGTTTTCTGCCATTATGCATTCACGTATACGGCGCAGATCCAAGTAGCCTCCGTGGGAATTAAGATTGCGGACATAAGCCGATACCGAGTCCAAAGGCGTATTAAAGATGCGCACCTCGTAAGTGGCATCGGCTGGGCGGCCACTAGGTACTAAACCGCAGCCAGCCTTAAAGCACCATTGGCCAAACAGGTTATTACCTTGTTGGGCAAAGCGCGAGGTGCCCCAGGCGCTTTCATTGGCGGCTTGGGCCAGAACTAAGGCTACCGGTATAGTCTGCACTTTACGCAATAGTAATTGCAATTGTTCGTTTGGTTCGGTGGTTTTGATTTTGTAGGTACGTGCCAATGTGGCCAAACGTTGTTTTTGTCGTTTGGTGATGCGCTGCGGGTTTATATGCGTAAGTTCTTCTCGTAAGCGTAGAACTTGCTTATTGGCTTGTTCGGTTAAGGGGCGCAAAAAGCTAAAAAAGGCCAGTTTCTTCTGTTTTACATTCTTATATTGGCTAAAATCGGGGAGTCGTTTATGGTGCAGAGTTTTAGTGATAACCCGGTTAAGTTTGGCTACCGCGTTGGCAGCAGAAATAGGGTTGGGTGTTTCTACTTTAGGTACGGTGGTTTGCTGAGCTACTACTTCGTCCTTGGTGTCCACTTGTGGCGCCGCTGCTTGTATGTCTTTATGGGAGTCCGGTTGTGGCTCAACTGATGTTGCTGGCTCACCGTCCTGGCCACAGGCAGTCAGGATTAGGCAGGCGGTACATAAGCATATTAGATGGAAATACGGTCGGGCCATGGTGCAGCTAGTCCAAAGGTTGATCAACCTGATCAAACCGCTCCAATAATTGTGCAAGTTGGGCTTCCCATTCTTCCTGCTGTAGTCGCAGTTGGGTGTTTTCCCGCTGCAGTTCTGCCATTTCCAGACGCAGGGTGGCTGATTCGGTTAGTAGTTGCCGAATTTTTTGTTCCAATGACTGCAATAGGGGATGAGGCATAGTCTTGATCACTTATTCTTGGCGGCTTCAACAGCCGCAAAAGCGGCTAATTGTTCTGCGCTGGCCGGTTGTTGATATTTATCCTTCCAGGCATGGTAAGGCATGCCGTAAATCTGCTCACGAGCTTGATCATAGTCCATGGCTACGCCCTGTTCGTCAGCCGCTGCCAGCAGCCACTTGCTGAGGCAGTTGCGGCAGAAACCGGACATGATCATCAAGTCAATATTTTGTACATCTTTACGCTCGTCCAAGTGCTGTAAAAGACGGCGAAAAGCAGCAGCTTCTAGTGCTGTCTGGGTTTGCTGATCCATTTTGAATCCCCGGATAAATCGCGATTATTTAAACTAACCCGCTATTTTATAGGCTCGCATCCAAATGGGCCAGCCCTAAAGCTGTTAAAGTGCAGGATAAATATTACTATACTGGTTGAATATACAGTATTATATCGAGACTATGACGAAACGCAAAATTATCCATATCGATTGTGATTGCTTCTATGCGGCGGTGGAAATGCGTGATCACCCAGATTATAGAAGTATACCTATCGCTGTTGGTGGCCCTGCCAATAGCCGGGGAGTGATTGCAACCTGTAACTATCTGGCCCGTGAATTTGGCGTACATTCTGCTATGCCTTCAGGTCAAGCCCTACGTTTGTGTCCAACATTGGTTATTATTCCTGGTCGTATGGCAGTTTATCGCCAAGTATCTGCTCAAATTATGGCCATTTTTCGGCGCTATACGGACACCATAGAGCCTCTGTCATTGGATGAAGCCTATTTAGATGTTACTGATGCAGCTTTGGCATTTGGCAGCGCGACGGTTATTGCCGAACGTATTCGAGCTGAAGTTGCCAAAGAAATAGGTATTACTGTGTCGGCCGGTGTGGCTCCCAATAAGTTTATTGCCAAGGTGGCCAGTGATTGGCGGAAACCCGATGGTTTATTTGTCGTTAAACCGGATGCGCTAGATGCCTTTGCGGCTGCCTTACCAGTGAAAAAAATACCTGGTGTTGGTCCGGTTAGTGCACAGCGCATGGCGGCTTTGGACATTGAAACTTGTGCAGATTTGCGGATCTATAGTGAAGAGCAGTTGGTGCAGATGTTTGGTCGTTTGGGAGAGAGTTTGGCCAAGCGCCGCTTTGGTCTGGATAGCAGGCTGGTACAAACCCATCGAGTGCGTAAATCTGTATCTGTTGAAACCACCTTTAGTAGTGATATCAGTCTACAAGCAATTCGTCAGCAGCAGGTGCCAGAATTGCTACGGCAGTTGCAGGTGCGCTGGCGCAAGCTGGAGCAACAATACGTTATTAGTGGTCTGGTGGTGAAGTTGAAATTTAAGGATTTTACGCAACTGACCCGGGAACAGGTTGCTACGGAAATACATATGCAAGGTTACCTGCATCTACTGGAGCAGGCTTATGCCAGTGGCAACACCAACCAGCAACGCGATGGCGCGCGACTGGTTGGGTTGGGCTTAAAGCTTAAACAGCGTGAGCCCCTGCGGCAGCTTTGTCTCTTCTGAACAGGCGGCTAACGAAAGCACTGAGATTCTCCAGCATGATAACAATGGAGGGTACCACAAACAGAATAAGCAGGGTGCCTAACATCAAACCAAACACAATAGAGGTGGCCATGGGGATGAGGAACTGTGCCTGTAGAGACTGCTCGAATAGAATGGGTGTCAAGCCGGCAATGGTCGTTGAAGAGGTGAGTATAACGGCCCGCAGGCGCTGGCAGGCAGCTTCTATAATAGCTTCATCTGGCGCCATCCCTTGCTCACGGTGTCCTCGGTAAAAAGACAATAGCACAATACTGTTATTGATAACGATACCGGATAAGCCAAACAAACCAAACAGTGACAGAATAGTCAAATCCAGACCCATGACCAGGTGACCCAGAATGGCGCCGGTCAGACCAAAGGGAATGGTAAACATTACCGCTAACGGCCAAGTGTAGGAAGAAAACACCCACGCCAGAACAATATAAATGAGTGCCAGAGCCAGAATCAGCCCAATGACCATATCCGTGAGGGTAGACTGCTCGTCAGCACGGGTACCACCGAAACTGATATCCACCCCATACTGCTGTTCCAAGTCTGGAATAATTTGTTTCTGTAACTTATTAATTACTTTGTTCGCATTGGTTGTACCTACGTCCACATCAGCCTGTACGGTCACCAAAAGCTTACCGTTCTGACTGCTAAATTTATCAATACCACGGCGTGAAGTAAATTCCACCAATTCCAACAAGGGTACCGTGGTGCCGTCGTTGAGAATAATCGGAAATCCATATAGTGTATTGATATTATTACGATTTATATCAGATAGCATGAGGCGCACATCAATCTCTTCTGAACCTTCATAGAAACTTTGCACCTTAATGCCGTCAAAAGCGTTACGTAGCTGGCGCCCAATATCACTGCTGGTCAGGCCCATGGTTTTGGCTTGGGGGGTCAGACTATAGACATACTGCTCCATGCCAAACGGCAGGTTGTCATCAATGTTCTGCACACCAGCAAAGGCTTTGAGGCTATTTTGCAGGCTTAAAGATGCCTCTTTCAGGACTTCAGCACTGGCTCCGGAAATCTCGGCTTCTATAGGTTTACCTGGAGGCCCATTGTTAGGCTCATCGATAATCAGCTTTTCCAGACCAGGGACTTGTGGTACCCGACTATTCCAAGCGGCAATAAACTCGGCATTGGTAATGGGACGTTGCTCAGTGCTGTCCATTTGTACATTTAGATAAGCGATCTGATCGCGGCTGGACAGGCCATCTTTGGATAGTGTATTGGTACCATAGAAGGCAGCACTTTCACGCACCAAATTGCCGCCCAGCTCCGCTTCAGTGGCCAGCATTGCCTGCTCTACCTGCGCCAGATAGTCAGCCACCACCTGTTGCTCAGTGCCGGCACTAAACTGCACATTAGCGCGGATCGTATCACCATCCACGGCCGGGAAAAAGGTAAATTGCAAACGCCCGCCAACCAGCATGCTGATGGCGATAACCAGAGCGGCAATGGCCAGAGTAAAGGTGGCCATGCGAAACTCAATGGCCAGGGTGACAAGGGGGCGGAACAGGCGATTTTTAAAGCGCTCAAAACCCCGGTCAAATGCCTGCCGCAAGCGTGATTCCTTGCGCTGTGAGCGCGAGGCCAGAGCATGATGCAGGTGGCCGGGCAGGATTAAGAAACACTCAATAAGTGACACCACAATAACGCAGATAACCACAATCGGGATATCGGCCAGAATACTGCCGATCACGCCTCCCACCAGCAGTAAAGGCAGGAAGGCAGCTATGGTGGTTAAGGACGATGCCGCCACTGGGCCCAGCATGCGTTTGGCACCTCCTAGCGCCGCCTGCAAAGAGGGCTCGCCACGCTGTACGTGGGTGAGCGTATCCTCTCCCACCACAATGGCATCATCAACGATAATACCCAGCGCCATAATCATACCAAACAGGCTGATCATATTGATGGAACCACCAATCAAATACATTACCCCCCAAGCTGCCAACAAAGAGGCGGGGATGCCCATAGCGACCCAAAAGGCGACGCGAGAGTTTAAGAACAGGAACAACAGCCCTACAACCAGTAGTAGACCACCAGCCCCATTATTTATCAGCAACATAATACGTTGCTTAAGCAATTGCCATTGTTCGCTATAGAGAATGATGTCGACACTTGCCGGGTAACGTTGACGGGCTCCTTCTACCCAGTTGGTCATGATTTCGGCCATTTCCAGAGTGTCATCACTGGTGGTGCGCATGACCGACAGTTCAATAGCCGGTTTGCCCTGATAGTTGGCCGTGGGCTGGTTATCTTCGGGGCGCAGGGTCACGGTAGCCACATCCCCCAAGCTGACCAGCTGGGCGTTGTTGTTGGTTAACAGTGGTAGTTGCTCAAAACCTTGTACATCAGACAGTTTGCCAATGGCGCGCAACTGTTTGGAGCCATCGGCCTTACCGGCAGTGCCGGCCATCACATCGGAACTCTGGTTGCCAATCAGTTGGGCCATGGCTTGCATGGATAAACCCAGATCATGGAGGGTGCCATTATCCACCTGTACGGCAATTTCACGGCTGGGCAGGCCGACAAAATAGACCTTGCTAATACCGTCGGCCAGTAATTCTTCTTCAGCCTTACGGGCTATACCAATCAATTCTTCCAGGGGGCCTTGGGTGGTAATTAAAATAGTGCCTACATTGTCATAGCGTGTTACCTGTTCGACCGTGGGTTCTTCAGCATCCGCCGGCAAGCCGGTCAGTGTATCAACCCTCTGCTTGATATTATTGGTGACTTCATTAAAGTCAGCACCACTCTCCACTTCAAGCACCACTGAAACACTACCACGACGAGTGTTGGAGGTGACCTTGCTCACATTGGCAATGCTCTTGAGTTGTTGCTCCAGAGGCACCGTGATGCTGGTTTGGACCTCTTCAGCTGAGGCCCCACTCCAGACCACCTGTACATTCACTACCTCGATAGCAAAATCAGGGAAAAATTGGGTATTGAGCTTTATTAACCCGTAGCCACCAGACAGGAACATCAACAGCATTAGCAGATTAGGCGCTACCTTGTGGCTGGCAAATATCTTAATAAAGGAATTTAACATAATGGCATCTTTCCTTTAGCGAGTTTCAACCAGCAAGCCGGTAATAGCGTTTGGTAATTGAGTAGTAACCAATAGATCGCCATCTTGCAGCTCGGCTGCGCGAATCAAGGTCAGTGACTCACCTTTACTACCACCTACTTCTCCCAAGCGTTCTATCACTATAGCCTGCAAACGGTCATCCACAATGCGATAGACACGGTTTTGGCCATATAAGGCCAGTGCTGGAATGGCAGCGACCTGTTGCTCGGTAGGCAATGCCAGTGTCAGTTGTACATTGCGGCCCACTTCCAAAGGGGCATCGCCGGGTAGGGTAAAGAAGGCATCCACACCACCTTGACTGGTGCTGGCTTCTGCTGAAAGACGATCCAGCGGCAATACCATGCTACGGCCATTATGTAGCAGCTTGGCTTGCACTGGTTGGCCTGACTGCAAATAAGTCAGGTAGCGGGCAGGAATCTGGCTGCGCACTTCCAGACTCTGGGTATTGTACATGCTTAGCAACCGGTCACCGTTACGGGCCCTATTGCCAGGGTTGGTGTTAACGCTTAATACCCGGCCGGTAAAAGGTGCTTTAATTTGGGTGCGCTGTAAGTCCAATTTGGCAAAGTCCAATTGGGCTTGGCTTTGCATAGCCTGAGCTTCCAGTTGCGCCAGACGATTAGGGTGATCATTAAGGTTACTTTGGCGATTCAGCAGAGACAATTGCTGTTGCCGCACCAGTTTATTGGCATCTTCCAGACGTGCCGAGGGGGCCATATTGTTCGCTACCAATTCTTCCTGACGTGCCAGGTTCTTAAGATTTAATTCCTGTAATTGCTGCTCGATGGCCAGAGCTTTGGTATTGGTAGCATTGTTATTCTTTTCACTGGCGATACGGGCACCAATATCAAGCAGGCTGGCCTGACGTTGGGTTAGCGTTAGGGTTAATTCCCTATCATCCAGAGTAATCAGGGTTTGGCCTTTTTTCACCAGCTCACCTTTGGCGGCATCAACCTGCTTAACATAAGCATTGACTGTGGCGCTGAGTTGCACCGTTTCGCTGGCTTCCACTGCACCATAGAGAGACAGTTCGGGGGCGGCATTGATTAAGGCCACAGTATGGGTGGCTACTGTCCAGGATTTTTCCACAATGGGTTTAGCGGGTACGGATGGCTTGGTGTCTTTTATATAAATAAACACATACGCGGCAGCACCAAGAATAATAAGAGGCAAAATCACCCATTTCAAAAAGGCGATGAAAAAAGATTTTGCAGTCATAGGATTTCCAATTAAAGCCAAGGTCAGAATTGTAAAGTATTCTACATTAAACAAGTGTTTGAGGCCCTTGTCTATGTCTGGATAGAAGCTGGTTTTACCTAAATTTACGTTTTTATTGGCTATTAAGGCGAGGTTATTGATCATTTGTATTAAAGCCCATGACAAAAGGGTTAAGTTCTGTGCCTGCTGTTCTATAATGGCGTGTATCTATATGCGTAGGGAGCAACATCATGTCCAACTATCAAGATTATCGTCGTGAGTACCAAGCTGATGGTTTACGCCGGGAGCAGTTGCAGACAGATCCTTTTGCGCAGTTTGCCAACTGGTTGAGTGCAGCGGAACAGGCTTGCCCTCAGGACGCAACGTCGATGACCCTGGCCACGGCTGATTTGGATGGTCGTCCGGCAGCGCGCATTGTGTTATTAAAAGGCGTTGATAAAAAGGGTATGCTTTGGTACACCGATAGCCGCAGTGATAAGGGTGAGCAGTTGGCACAGAATCCCTATGCTGCTTTATTGTTCTACTGGCTTCCTTTGGAGCGACAGGTGCGTATTACTGGCAGGGTAGAGGTACTTCCGGATAGCACTGCCGACGCCTATTTTCATAGTCGTCCGCGAGCCAGCCAGCTTAGTGCGGCGGCGGCGCCACAAAGTCGGGTGGTTGCTAATCGTGCTGAGCTGGAGCAGGGTGTGACTGAGCTTGAGGGGCAGATTGGTGAAGCTGTGATACCTCGCCCAGTAGCCTGGATTGGTTATCGCCTGCAACCCGAGAGTTTTGAGTTTTGGCAAGGGCGTCCGAATCGTTTACATGATCGTTTCCGCTACCAGTTAACCGACAGCGGTTGGCATATAGATCGTTTGGCGCCATAAGTATGACCTCGGATACCCTTTTGGAATTGCCGCAGGGCAGCCTCAAGCTGCAGCGCATGCCATTGCGTTCTAGTGACAGTCTGCGGGCATGGGACAGCGCCGACCAATTGCTATTGGCACAATTGCAGGACTTGGGGCCGGTAAGCAATATTCTGGTGGTGAATGATCATTTTGGTGCCTTGGGCACTGGGCTGGCCTATGCACATCAGGGTGTTAAGTTAACAGTGTGGAGTGATTCCTATCTGGCCCAGCAGGCCTTGCAGCATAATTGCCGTTCAAATCAACTGCCAGAAGTGCACTTTATTGATGCCGTGGCTACCCCCCAAGGGCCCTTTGATCTGGTGATTATGCGAGTGCCCAAGAGTCATAGTCTGTTACAAGACCAGATCAGTCGCTTATTGCCTCAGCTAACGCCAACTGCCCGAGTGATTATGCCGATCATGGTAAAGTATCTGGATAACAGTCTGTATGAGTTATTGACCCGTCTTTTAGGGCCGTTAACCTCAAGTCGAGCAGTTAAGAAAGCCCGTTTATTGTCTGCTGCGCCGACCCAAATTACCAGTCAAGCGCCCATGCCAGTTATAAATAGCTGGCAATATGGCGACTTAACGCTAAGCCATTATAGTGGTGTTTACGGGCGTAAACGTCTGGATGAAGGTAGCCAGTTTTTACTGCAAAATTGGCCCCGTGGTGACTACAAAAATATTGTTGATCTTGGTTGTGGCAATGGCATTTTATCCTTGCAGGCGGCCCGCAGCTGGCCCTATGCTGCTATTACTGGGGTTGATGAGTCTTATATGGCAGTTAGTTCGGCCGCGTATAACGCCAAACAAAATGGAGTGGCAAAATCCTGCCAGTTTCAGGTGGGCAATTGCCTGACTGAACTGGCGGATAAGAGTGCTGATCTAATACTTTGTAACCCGCCTTTTCACCAGCAGCGAGTGGTGGGTGATCAGCTGGCTATGGCCATGTTTGCCGATGCCTCTAGAGTGCTAGATAAACATGGCGAGCTGTGGGTGGTGGGTAACCGTCATCTGGGTTACCATGCCAAGCTAAAGCGCTGGTTCAAGCATATAGAGCAACAGGGTAAGCACCCTAAATTTGTGGTGCTGCGGTGTCGCAAGTGATTACTTACTTTCGGCATTAATGCCGCGAATATCAGGGTTATAATATTGTGGATTCTTGCCGGTTATATGGCTGTAAAATGCTTCTATCTCAGCCAGATCCTGATCTATATCTCCGGTGGTATGCAGCAGTTTGCCAATACCGCCAATCTTTTTTTCAAAGTCAAAATAGGACAGTGCCAGAGGCACCTGAGCACCATTGGCGATATGATAAAAGCCGGTTTTCCAACGTGGTGACCAGGAACGAGTGCCTTCCGGAGTAAGCGCAAACACCAGACCTTCATTATCGTTAAAGGCCTGAATACTGGCTTCGACCATATTGTTAGCCTTGCTGCGATCCAAAGGGATGCCTCCCAGCCAGCGCATAATCGGGCCAAAGGGGCCTTTAAACAAAGAATTCTTGCCTATCCAATAAGGCTTGATGCGCAGGTGAATACCAAGCGCAAAGCCAATAGGGAAATCCCAGTTGGATGTATGCGGAGCAGCCAAGATTAAAAAGTTACCCGACTCTGGTCGGCCGCTTGCATCAACCTGCCAGCCACCCAGCTTGATATAAAGCCAGGCTATAGTGCGCATAAAATGAATAACAATGGGTGTATCGTGGATAGTGAAGTGCATAACAAATAAGGCTTTCAACTGAGTTTTGCGGTATTATAGCAAGTTGTAGTGGCATAGGGTCACTTTCTTATTTTATGAGACCTTTGCACGACAGTTATTTTGTTATGCGACGGCGTTAAAGGCCTACTCAATCGGTTATTTATTATGTATAAATTCCCTGCTTGTGTGCGTTTTTGCCGTGTTGCAGAACAAAATTCACGACTCGTGAAAAGCTCTCTTTATGCTTATCCCATCAGGAGACATTTATGAATATTGCTGCCAACAGTGTGGTGGTTTTTCACTATACCTTGACCAATAAAGCTGGCGAGGTATTGGACACCTCACGTGAAGGCGAACCGCTGCCCTATCTGCATGGTGCCAATAATATCGTGCCAGGTCTGGAAGAAGCTATGGCCGGCAAAGCGGCTGGTGACACCTTTAAGGTGAATGTGCCACCCCATATGGGTTATGGCGAATATATGGAAGAAATGGTACAGCAAGTGCCCCGGGAAATGTTCTCGGGCATAGATACTTTGGAAGTGGGTATGCAGTTCCACGCCGAAGGCCAGTCCGGCCAGCAGCATGTGGTGACTGTAACTGCCATAGATGGTGAGCAGATCACTGTTGATGGTAACCACGATCTGGCTGGTGAAGAACTAAACTTCGATGTGGAAGTGATGGAAGTGCGTGAAGCCACCGCAGATGAACTGGCCCATGGGCATGTGCATGGGGCGGGTGGTGATGAATAGGTTTTAGGTATATATTCGTACCATAAATGAGGGTGTTATGGGTACCAAACCCCAACACCCTTAACAACCATCTATTGATATCAAACTGTCTTTGAGAGTCAGGAGAGAAAATAATTTATCTCGGGTGCCAAAGTGCTTATGCTGGTGCCAAAAACCACTTTTTAAGCTGTTGTATCCTATCCTTTAAATGTCTGATAAATGCATCAAGTATGCGTTTCAATTTGGATCCGATATCCCGGATTTGTAGGTTAATCGTCTGTAAATAGCCAATAGCCATATCGGCAAAGACCTTGCGGGAAAGCCTGGTCATGCTCAACCTCTATGCACGCAATCTGGTTTACCCAAAGTATAGTAGGGTATTTATCCAGCCTTTTGAGATCGGCACTGTATTTTGTTATTTAGGGTCTATACTTGGTCAAGATGGCTATTTGTAGGGACAAATCATTTTTTAGGCCTTTAATAGCACCAAACTACCAGCCGATGGTCACTTAAGCCCTCGTTTTCTGGGCGTTCCTTGCGTATAATTTGGGCTTTATTGGGTGAGTCTTTAAGGCTTGCCTACAGTTATTATTCTGAATTGGATTTGCGCCGCCATCATGGACAAAACATATAATCCTCATGCCATTGAACAGCAGTGGTATCAACACTGGGAAGCCAATAGTTATTTTACCCCGTCTGGTACGGGTAAGCCTTACAGTATTGTGATTCCACCTCCCAATGTCACCGGCAGTCTGCATATGGGCCATGCTTTTCAGGACACCATTATGGACACCCTGATCCGCCTAAAGCGCATGCAGCAGCATGATACCCTGTGGCAAGTAGGTACTGACCATGCTGGTATTGCCACGCAGATGCTGGTGGAGCGCAAGGTGCAGGCCGAAGAAGGCTTGACCCGGCATGATCTGGGCCGAGAAAAATTCCTCGACAAAGTATGGGAATGGAAGGAAGAGTCCGGCGGTAATATTACCCGTCAATTACGCCGTCTTGGTGCCAGTGTGGACTGGGATCGCGAACGTTTTACCATGGATGATGGCTTCTATGAAGCTGTGCAGGAAGCCTTTATTCGCCTCTATGAAGATGGGTTGATTTATCGTGGTAAGCGTTTGGTTAACTGGGACCCGAAACTGCATACGGCGATTTCTGATCTGGAAGTAGTATCCGAAGACGAAGCCGGCCATCTGTGGCATATGCGTTACCCATTAGCCGATGGTGCGACTACAGCTAATGGTGATAATTTTATTGTAGTAGCGACCACTCGCCCGGAAACCATGTTGGGTGATGCGGCAGTGGCAGTACATCCAGAAGATGAGCGTTATCAGCATTTGGTGGGCAAATTTGTTGAGTTGCCCTTGGTTGGGCGTCGTATACCCGTTATAGCTGATGACTATGTAGATCAGGAATTTGGTACTGGCTGTGTCAAGATCACCCCAGCCCACGACTTTAATGACTATGCCATGGGTCAGCGTCATGCTTTGGCAATGATTAATGTGCTGGATCAGGATGCCGCCATTCTGGCCACGCCGGAAGTCTATAATACGGATGGCATGCCGGTGACTGAGCATAACGAAGCTATCCCTGCAGCCTATCAGGGTTTGGATCGTTATCAGGCACGTGATGCCATTGTTGCCGACCTGCAACAGGCAGGGCAATTGGAAAAGATTGAAGACCATACCCTAAAGGCACCCAGAGGCGACCGTTCTGGCTTGGTGATCGAACCCTTGCTGACCGATCAGTGGTTTGTTTCTACCAAACCTTTGGCTGAACCGGCTATTGCCGCGGTGGAAGATGGCCGCATTGAATTTGTTCCCAAACAATGGCAAAACACCTACTTCTCGTGGATGCGTGATATTCAGGACTGGTGTATCTCCCGGCAACTATGGTGGGGCCATCGTATCCCGGCCTGGTATGACGATGCTGGCCAATTTTATGTTGGGCGTAGTGAAGCCGAGGTGCGGGCTAAGCATCAGTTGGGTGATATCAACCTGCGTCAGGACGACGATGTTCTGGATACCTGGTTTTCTTCCGGGTTGTGGACCTTTGGCACCATGGGCTGGCCGGATATGACCGAGGCTCTGAAGCGTTATCACCCCACCGATGTGCTGGTGACGGGTTTTGATATTATCTTCTTCTGGGTAGCGCGCATGATTATGATGACCATGCACCTGATGAAACACGAAGATGGTTCGGCTCAGGTACCTTTTAAAACCATTTATGTTACCGGCCTGATCCGCGATGAAAATGGCGACAAGATGTCCAAGTCAAAAGGTAATGTACTTGATCCTCTGGATCTGATAGATGGCATTAGTCTGGACGACCTGCTGGCCAAGCGCACGGGCAATATGATGCAACCCCAGTTGGCTAAGAAAATTGATAAGCAAACCCGCAAGCACTTCCCCGAAGGTATGGCTGCCTATGGTACTGATGCTTTGCGTTTTACCCTTTGCTCTTTGGCGTCTACAGGGCGTGATATCAAGTTTGACTTGGGCCGTATTGAAGGTAATCGCAACTTCTGTAACAAAATCTGGAATGCGGCTAGTTATGTGCTAATGAACTGTGAAGATCAGGACTGTGGTCAGCACGGTGGTGAGGTTGAGCTGACTCTGGCCGATAAATGGATTGTTTCCCGTTTACAGAGAACCCAGCAGAAAGTATTGTCGGCTCTGGACAGCTATCGTTTTGACCATGCTGCCGAAGCACTATATAGCTTTATCTGGAATGAATACTGTGCCTGGTATCTGGAGCTTTCCAAACCGGTACTATGGGATGAAAATGCCAGCGCTGCACAACTGCGTGGTACTCGTCGCACTTTGGTGCAGGTGCTGGAGTCTGCCCTGCGCTTGGCACACCCGCTAATGCCTTATATTACCGAAGAAATTTGGCAAAAGCTAAAGCCTTTGGTGGGCCAAACTGGCGACAGTATTATGCTGCAAGCCTATCCCGAATTTGCTGCCGACAAGGTAGACGAGCAGGCCGAATCTGACTTGAATTGGGTGCGTGATGTAATCGAAGGGGTGCGCAATATTCGTGGTGAAATGGGTATATCCCCAGCCAAACCCATCCCGTTACTATTTAGCAAGGGTAAGCCGTCTGATCAAAACAAGCTGCAAGCCAATAGCCAGTTTTTGATTAAGCTGGCGAAACTGGAAAGTGTAACCTGGTTGGAAGCCGGCGAAGAAGCGCCTCTTTCAGCTACGGCTTTGGTGGGTGAAATGGAAGTGCTGGTGCCCATGGCTGGCCTGATCGACAAGGATGCTGAACTGGCGCGTTTACAAAAAGAATTGGCTAAGTTAACAGGCGAAATAAAGCGCTTTAATGGCAAGCTGGGTAATGCCAAATTTGTCGATAATGCCCCTGCCGAGGTGGTGGACAAGGAGCGAGCCAAGTTGGCTGAAGCCGAGGCCGCCGCAGCGACCTTGCAGCAGCAGGTGGCAAAGATCGAGGCTATCTAAGCAAATAGTCCATATTGAGGGCTTTGCAAAACTATTACGCTTGCCGATACGGCGTTAACAATTGGCCTCACTCATTACATTTTTCAGAGGTCCCCTAAAAAGGACGCCACTGGCGTCCTTTTTATTTTGCAGGTTTGCTTTAAGCATTAGAGCTTATGCACATGCATCTCCAGCCCTTGCTGTTGATAGTGACGATAGTGGTCGCGGGTTTGTTGCAAAATATCAGGCTGTTGTACCACAATTTCAATAATACGTGCGAATCCATCAACTGGCGCGGCGCTAAAATTAATACAAATTTCGGCTTGCTCAGGCCATAAATCCTTATGGCCCAAGGTGATGGGTGACTGCATCTTATGGTCTTGCCCCAACTGATGGTGGGGCAGAAATGACTCGGGCTTAAAGGCCCAAATATAGTCATCTAAATGAGCTGCTTCCGCCCCATCTCGGCAATGGATATGCACCCGCTGGCCAGCACTTACAGATTTGCTCAGCAATTGCTGCAGCAGCCGGTAACGGTCGTCACCGTGGCTTTCTTTCAGTCGGTAAAAGTCTGCCCTGGCCATTACTTATTACCTTAGATTTGATTAACCAGATGTTGCACCAATAGAGGTACACAGCGCCCTGTGGCACCCTTGGCCTTACCCGAGGCCCAGGCTGTACCGGCTATATCCAGATGGGCCCACTTATAGTTTTCGGCAAAGCGAGCCAGAAAGCAGGCTGCGGTAATGGTGCCAGCAGGGCGGCCACCGATATTGGCCAGATCAGCAAAATTACTTTTTAATTGCTCTTGATACTCATCCCCAATCGGCAATTGCCAAGCAGCATCAAAAGATTCTTGTCCGGCCTTGATCAGATCCTGGGCAAAATCATCGTCATTACTGAGTACCGCTGTGGTATGGTGGCCCAAGGCAATAATACAGGCTCCGGTAAGAGTGGCGACGTCAACCACACTAGCAGGTTTAAAGCGCTCGGCATAGGTTAAGGCATCACAGAGTACCAAACGGCCTTCGGCGTCAGTATTAAGAATTTCAACGGTTTTGCCAGACATGGTAGTCACTATGTCCCCAGGTTTGCTGGCATTGCCGGCGGGCATATTTTCTGCGCTCGCCACAATAGCTATAACGTTCAGAGGCATGTCCATATCAATAACGGCTTGCATGGTGGCCAGTACGCTGGCTGCCCCACACATATCGTATTTCATCTCGTCCATGGCTGCGCCTGGCTTCAGGCTGATACCGCCAGTGTCAAAGGTGATGCCTTTGCCTACCAAAATATGGGGCGCATCGGTTTTTTTGCCGCCTTGATAATTAACTACAATAAGTTTGGAAGGTTCGACACTGCCTTTACCTACGGATAACAGGCAGTGCATGCCCAGTTCCGTCATGGCGGCTTCGTTCAGAATATCAGCGCTAACTTTGCTGGAGTTGGCGGCCATGGTGGTGGCCTGCTCGGCCAGATAGCTGGGAGTACAGATATTACCTGGCAGGTTGCCCAGATCACGGCATATATTCATGGCCCCCGCGGTGGCAACGGACTGGTTAAACTGTTCACCAGCGTCTGGTGCAATAATGCTTATATTGGTTGGCGCTTTTTCTTGTTTGTCTTGCTCACTTTTGAACTGGTCAAAACAATACTCACTTTGGGCCAGTGTTTCCACTGCCAAGCGCACCTGATCCGGCTGGCTTAGGTGGTCGGACACAGCCAGACAAAGTTCATTATGTACCCGCGTTCCGGGATTGTTTTTGATAGCACTCCAGGCGCCTGCCTGCAGTTGCCGGTATTGGCGTGCGGTCAGTTTGTCACTGCTACCTGTGCCTACTACCAGAATACGTTGGGGCCCAGCGCCAGAGTTTAGGAACAGATGTTGATTTTTCAATTTGCCGTTTAAATCTGTACTCTTGATGGCGGCACTGATGGCGCCAGCCAGTAGCTTATCTGCAAGCTGTAGGGAAGCCGTTAATTGCAGGTCCGCACTCAAGGGTATAAGGACGCTGCTGGCATCGCCAAAATCGGCGACGGTGGTGTTGTAAGAAAACTTCACTGTGTACTCCGTGTTCAAAAAATAAGGTCAACGCCTTGGTTTGGGAATCTCGGTATCGGTTATAAACTATGCTGCAACATCTGGGTTTGCTAGCCATATTTATTAAGTTTGTTGATGCTGAGTTTCCTAGCGTAGCAACAGGATTCTACGGTAAATTTATCCTTGGGTCATTAGTCATAAGCAATAATTAGGGGTCTGATAAAGTCATAAATTCTGTTAGACTTGTGCCACCTTTAGTTAGCGCTACACTGTATCGATAGTCAACCTTCAAGAGAGCACCGTTTGAGTCTGTTAACCCGGTATATAACCAAAGAAATTGTCACCATGAGTGTGGTGATATCGGTGATATTGCTGTTGGTCGTGGGCAGTAGCCGATTTGCCTACTTTCTAAGTTTGGCAGTAGCTGGTGAATTGAATGCTCAGGCTGTATTGGTGGTCATTGTCAATTTATTGCCAGCCTATTTAAGCAATCTATTACCCATGGGTACTTTTATCGGCGTTATGGTTGCTTTGGGGCGTTTAAGTGTCGATAACGAATTGGTCGTGTTGTCCGCTAATGGCATCAGCCAGGCTCGTTTGGTACGCATGGTGGCGGTTCCAGTCACTGGTTTGGCCTGTGCCGTGTTACTGTTGAGCACGGTTATTGCACCCCATACTTCGCGCATAGTGGAAGAAGTCTTATATATCCAAAGCCATAGTAGTGAGTTTGACAGTATTGTAGCCGGTAAATTTCAAGGCAATGGCAGTCGTCAGGCAGTTTATGCACAAAGCCTAAGTGATGATAAGAGCAAGTTGCATAATGTGTTTATCTATACCAATGCCAATGGTCAGCTACCCATTATTATTAAAGCCGCCACTGCCACTCAGTATTATGATAATGAGTATCAGGCCAAATATCTGTTGTTGGAAAATGGCTCGCGTATGCAAGTGGCTGATAATCAGCAAAATGTGTCGTTAACGATCTTTCAGCAAATGGCTATGCAGCTACTGGATACAGAGGTAGAAGTGGATATTACGCAAAGTTTCACTATACCCACCTCGGAACTGCTGGTTTCCTCCCAGGCAAATCACAGGGCACAACTCTATTGGCGGCTTTCTTTGCCGCTGATGACCTTGATAATTAGTTTAACTGCCATCGCTTTAAGTCAGGTCAACCCGCGTCAAGGGCGTTTTGCCAGGCTATTGCCAGCGTTAGTGCTGTTTTTGGGCTACCTGTCTTTGTTGATGCGCTTTCGTGACCAGATTGAGCTAGGGATGGTGGGGGCTGAGTTTAACCTGATGGCCTTACATGCAGGCTTTTTGCTACTGGGTCTGTGGTTGCTGTTTGGCAAGCAATTATGGTTTGGTCCCCGTCTTGTCAGGGGCAAGGCATGAGCTTAATAAACCGTTATATTGCCCGACATATATTACCAGCCTGCTTGCTGGTGTTGGTGATTATTTTGGGGTTGGATTTATTGCTGGCCATCAGTGAAGAGTCTGACGCTGTTGATAAGGGTGCCAGCTTTGCCCAGATTGTGACTTATGTGGCTTATACGGCTCCCTATCGTGCCTACCAATTTATGCCTCTGGTGGTGTTGGTGGGGGCGCTGATTGGTTTGGGAAATCTGGCTAATAGTAATGAGCTGACAGTTATGCGTGCTGCCGGTTTAACCCTGCGTAGATTGTCTTTAGGTGTATTGCTGGCCATTGGGCCTTTAGTGGTGATAAATGCCGTAATGGGAGAATATCTACTGCCCTGGTCACAGCAGATGGCACTGCTGGAAAGATCTGAGTATCGCGGTGTTGCAGCAGGCAAGGGCTTCTGGTTGCGGGATGATGACAGCTATGTGTTTGTTAGTGCTGTAGCGCCTGACAATAGTTTACGCGGTATATACCGCTATGGTTTTGATGAGCAGGTTTGGCAGTCCAGTGCTTATGCTAAGTCGGCTTATCATGAGAGTGGAAACTGGGTTCTTACAGATGGTCAGACCAGTCAGCGTTGGCAGGATAAGATTGTGGTAGATAACTTTGCTGAACAGGTTTGGCCGATCACTCTATCGACTGATCTGGTAGCCAAGCTGGGCATGGAACCCAAGTATTTGGCAGCCGCAGATTTATATGAATATGTGGATTATTTGCAAGCCGCGGGTATTAATGCTGACTTGTTTAGTCTGGCGTTTTGGAAAAAGCTGCTGCAGCCTTTGTTTACCTTGAGTTTGGTGTTAGTAGCTATGTCCTTTGTGTTTGGTTCACAACGTGTTGTGCCTATGGGACAAAGGGTGCTGTTTGGTGTGCTTACGGGGCTGGCTTTTAACTATGCCCAGGATATATTAGGGCCGGCCAGCAGTATTTTTGGCTTTTCACCAGTACTGGCTTACTTATTACCTATTGTG
>JASMLZ010000048.1 GCA_030748435.1 Gammaproteobacteria bacterium
TGGATTGCCATAAAATATTGAGTACTTTTGGTATTCGTCAAAGACCCTGGCGCGCGGGTTTGGTTAAGGTGATTAATAGTCTGGCGGAACAAAACCAGACTGTTACTGCAAATCAGGACAAAGCTTTTTGATCGGGTTATAATGGCGCGCAAATTTTGTACGCCTTGTCAGGAGTATTGACTAACCTTACTAAAACCATCATATGGTGGGGTTGGTGTACTAAGTTGTTTGAGAAGATTATGAGCCAACAGTTAATTGATGATTTTGGACGTACAGTTGATTATGTGCGTATTTCTGTAACGGATCGTTGTGACTTTCGCTGTGTGTATTGTATGGCTGAAGAAATGACGTTTTTATCGCGTGCGGAAATCATGTCTATTGAGGAAATTGAACTCTTGTCTCGAGCCTTTACAGAGCTTGGTGTACAGCGTATTCGTTTAACTGGTGGTGAACCGCTGGTACGGCGAGGCTTGGTTGATCGCCTGCAAAATATTGGCAACCTGCCTGGTTTGGATGAGCTGTTAATTACCACCAATGGTTCACAATTGGTACGTTATGGCAAAATCTTAAAAGATGCTGGTGTCACCCGGTTAAATGTTAGTCTTGATTCTCTGCGTCCGGAGCGCTTTAAGGCTATGACTCGTAATGGTGACCTTAATAAGGTGCTGGCTGGCATTGATGCTGCCAGAGAACAAGGTTTTCAACGTATAAAAATTAATGCTGTGGTAATGAAAGGCAGCAACGAAGATGAAGTTTTAGACTTGCTTGAGTACGCCCGTGACAAGCAGGTGGATATTTCCTATATAGAAGAAATGCCTTTAGGTAATATTGACAGCCATAACCGCGCCTTAAGTTTTTGTTCAAGTGATGAGGTGATGGCTATGCTGGAGTCCCGCTATACCCTGCATGCCATGGCTAATAAAACCGCTGGTCCATCACGTTATTTTCGTATGGCTGACAGCCCGATTCGGGTTGGTTTTATTTCTCCCCATAGTCATAATTTCTGTGCTGACTGCAATCGAGTACGGGTGACGGTGGAAGGGCGACTATTATTATGTTTGGGAAATGAGCATAGTGTGGATTTGTTGCCCATTATGCGCACCCATCCGGGCCAGATTGAACCGCTTAAAGAAGCTATTATTGCCGCTATGCCGCTGAAGCCAGAGAGCCATCATTTTGATTTGCATGCAGAGCCACAAATACTGCGTTTTATGAATACCACTGGTGGATAAAAAGATAATAAATATGACTGATGCTTATGCCGATATCCGGCCCTACAACGATGATGAAGTAACTGCCGTAGTTGATGGTTTATTGCATAACCATGAGCTATTGGATGCTATTACCCGCTATAAATTTCCAACCTTGCACAGGCTTTTCGGCTTTGCTCTGCGCCCGCTGGTGCGCATAGCTATCACCCGTGAATTGAGAAATGTTAAGGATATCTCCAGCTGGCAGTTGGTGGTGGCTAAATATATGCAGCGTATGATCAATACCAGTATAGATCATCTCACTTACAGTGGCATTGAGCATCTGGAGTCTGACAATGCCTATCTGTTTATTTCCAATCACCGTGATATTGCCATGGATCCGGCTTTGGTTAATTGGGGGTTGTATACTCATAATCTGGAAACCGTACGTATAGCTTTGGGTGATAACCTGCTGAAAAAAACCTATGTTAGTGACATTATGCGTCTGAACAAGAGTTTTGTGGTAAAGCGTTCAGCCACTGGTGTGCGGGAGAAGATGAAGGCCTATATGGATCTGTCCAGTTATATTGATGAATCGGTACATACGGGGCACAATATCTGGATTGCCCAGCGTGAGGGGCGAGCTAAGGACGGCATAGATGCTTCTGATCCAGCGGTCATGAAAATGCTCTATATGTGCAAAAAGAAATCGGGTCAGTCTTATGCCGAGTATGTTGATAGTCTGCATATTGTGCCAGTATCCATATCCTATCAATATGATCCATGCGATAAGGCTAAAGCCAGAGAACTGGCCGCTGTTGCAGAGGGTGGGAATTATACCAAAGGCGAATTTGAGGATATCTCCAGTATTGTGAAAGGCATTATTGGCCATAAGGGTAACGTGCATGTGGCTTTTGGTGAGCCTCTGCGTGGTGGTGTTGCTACGCCGGAAGAGCTGGTGACATGGCTGGATGCCAGTATTGCCAACAACTATCAGGTGCATGATACTAATGTCGCTGCTATGGCGATGCAGCAAGGTGAACACCATGCTGCTGCCAATAAACTGGAGGCGCGTATGGCTGAGCTGGATCAGGCTCAGCGTAAGCAGTTCCTTGCTATGTATGCCAACCCCTTGCTGAACCAACAGAAATTTAAAGAAGAGGATTAGATGTCAGAACTAACGCATCTGGATACTGCTGGCCACGCTCATATGGTGGATGTATCGGCAAAGGATATCACTACGCGTGTGGCGCGGGCCGAAGTGCTGGTGGAAATGCTGCCAGCAACTCTGGCTTTGATCACCAGTGGTAAACACAAGAAAGGGGATGTGTTGGCTGTGGCCCGCATTGCTGGTATACAAGCGGCAAAACGTTGCAGTGACATTATTCCCTTGTGCCATCCCTTAATGTTGAGCAAGGTGAGTGTGGATTTGTTGCCGGAGCCTGAGCATAGTTGGGTGCGTATCACCAGCATGTGCAAACTTAATGGCCGTACGGGTGTCGAAATGGAAGCCCTGTGTGCTGCCTCCACCGCTGCTCTAACATTATATGATATGTGTAAGGCCGTTGATCGCGGTATGATTATTACCGGTCTGCGGGTGCTGGAGAAGATGGGTGGTAAAAGTGGTCACTGGCAAGTGGAGCCGGCTTAATGGTTAATATATTGTTTTTTGGACGCTTAAAGGAGCAGCTACAATGTGGTCAAGTGCAGCTGCAGCCCGAGCATGCACTTAGTGTGGAGGAGTTAAAACTGCAGTTGGTAGGCTTGTACCCAGCCTGGCAGCAGTTGTTGATGGATGACCAGCTATTGGTGGCAGTGGATCAAACCATGGCCACGGCAACCAGTCAGGTAGGCACTACGGCTGAGGTGGCGTTTTTCCCACCGGTGACTGGGGGTTAGTAGTCGTGTCCTTGATACGCTCCGTATTGTTTTATTTATATTTGTTATTAATCTCCATGGTGGCGTCTACAGTATTGGTGGTGACTGCTCCTTTGGTGCGCCGGCATTTCCGCTTTGCTTTTGTGCGCTACTGTAATTTAAGCATTATTTATGCCATGCGTTGGTTGTGTGGTGTGCGTTTTTGCATTGAAGGCAAAGAACATATAGATCGCCAGCAGGCCATGGTTATCGCCTCCAATCACCAGGGAGATTGGGAAACGTTTTATCTGCTAACCATCGGCGTGCCAGTTAGTACAGTGCTGAAAAAAGAGCTATTGCGTATTCCTTTCTTTGGCTGGGCTTTAGCTATGTTGAATCCTATTGCCATTGACCGCAAACAGAAAACCAATGCCTTAAAACAACTGGCAGAGCAAGGTTGTGAGCGCTTGCGTAATGGTATTTCGGTGCTGATTTTTCCTGAGGGAACGCGCCACAAGCCAGGCACCTTGGGTCCCTGCAATAAGGGTGCTGCTATGTTGGCTAAAAAGGCTGGTGTGCCGATCTTGCCGGTGGTGCAAAATAGTGGCCATTTGTCGCCCCCAAAGAGCTGGGTTAAGCGCTCAGGTGTGGTACGAGTGCGGATTGGAGCGCCGATTGTGGCTGATTGCAGTAAACAGTTGCATGCACAAATGGTAGCCTGGTTGAAAACCAATCTGGCAGACATTGAGCAATAGTGCTACTGCTTGAAATAGACCTCTGGTGAATTGGTGGTGTATGGCGGAAGGTATGTAAAAAATCGTCATTGCGAGGAGCTTAGCGACGTGGCAATCTCCCAACTTTACTCACAATGACGAATTTATATATTATCCAGGCAGCTGTGCGTATTAGCCTGTGTACTTGGTGAAGACTAGGCTGGCATTAGTGCCACCAAAACCAAAACTATTGGACATAACGGTCGTTAAATCCACATTTTCCAGCTTCTTGGTCACTATTGGCATACCTTCTGCGCCTTCATCCAGATTTTCAATATTGGCAGATGCGGCGATAAAATTATGTTGCTGCATCAATAGGCTATATACCGCTTCCTGTACACCAGCTGCGCCTAATGAGTGACCAGACAATGACTTGGTAGAGGAAACGTGTGGGCAGTTATCGCCAAATACTTCTTTTACGGCCTTAAGTTCCTGAATGTCGCCGGCTGGCGTGCTGGTACCGTGAGCGTTAATGTAATCAATGGGAGTGTCGATAGTGCTCATGGCTTGCTGCATGCAGCGTACGGCACCTTCGCCAGATGGGGCCACCATATCATAGCCGTCGGAAGTGGCGCCGTAGCCCACCAGTTCGGCGTAAATTTTGGCGCCACGTGCTTTGGCGTGTTCCAGTTCTTCTATAACCAGCATGCCACCACCACCAGCAATAACAAAGCCGTCACGGTTGGCATCGTAGGCCCGCGAAGCCTGTTCTGGGGTATCGTTGTATTTGCTGGACAGTGCGCCCATGGCGTCAAATAATACTGTTTGGGTCCAGTGCAGCTCTTCACCGCCGCCAGCGAAAACCACATCTTGTTTGCCTAACTGAATAAGTTCCATGGCATTGCCGATACAGTGCGCACTGGTTGAACATGCGGAAGTAATGGAATAGTTAACACCCTTGATCTTAAATGGTGTAGCCAGACAGGCTGAGACGGTACTACCCATGGTGCGTGTAACCCGGTAAGGGCCAACTCGGCGCAGGCCTTTTTCCCGCATGCCGTCAGCTGCCTCAACGATATTGGCAGCCGAGGCGCCACCAGAACCGGCAATCAAACCGCTACGTACGTTAGAAACCTGATCTTCGTCCAGACCAGCATCGGCGATGGCTTCTTGCATGGAAAGATAGGAGTAGGCTGCTGATTCGCCCATAAACCGCAGCAATTTGCGATCAATCAGCTCGCTAAAGTCCATATCAATACTGCCGGCAATATGGCTTTTAAAACCCTTTTCGGCGTATTCTGGCTGATAACTAATGCCTGACTTACCTTGTTGCAAGGATGTCAGCACTTCTTCTTTATTCTTGCCCAAGCAAGATACTATACCGATACCGGTAACGACAACTCGTCGCATAATAAACCTCTTGTTTTTCATATGGCCCAAATTTGCTCAGTGATCAATTTCAGGCCGGCTGATTGTGTTCAGTTATGGTGACTTGGCTTTAGAAGTCGTCAGTGCTGGTAAATAGGCCTACACGCAGATCTTTGGCTGTGTAAATTTCACGGCCGTCGACTTCCATGCTGGCGTCAGCAATGCCCATGATCAATTTGCGCTCTATACAGCGTTTAATAGTGATCTTATAGGTTACTTTTTTGGCGCTAGGTAAGACCTGACCAAAGAACTTTACTTCGCCCGCACCCAAAGCTCGACCGCGGCCTGGATTGCCTTTCCAGCCAAGAAAGAAGCCCACTAACTGCCACATTGCATCCAAACCCAGGCAGCCTGGCATAACTGGATCGGTGGGAAAGTGGCAGTCAAAGAACCACAGGTCTGGGGTGATGTCCAATTCAGCAATAATTTCGCCCTTATTGTGTTCGCCGCCAGTGGCTGATATGTGGGTGATACGATCCATCATCAGCATGTTGCCAACAGGTAGTCGGGCATTGCCCGGGCCGAACATTTCCCCATAGCCACAGGATAGTAGTTCGTCACGATTAAATGCAGAGGGCTTGCTCATCAATTGTTTCCGTATTGCCTGATCAAAGTTATGGATTATATCAGTAATTGGTGCCTGATGCTGCTTTTTGGGTATGCTTTTGGTATCTAAGCAGGGGTTAGTTTTGGCGCGCCAGAGCTAATTGACAGAGGTTGGTCAGGCTTTGTTTGTAATCGCTTTCCTTTATCGCGCCCAGCGCGATAATGGCTTTTTCTGTTTCCAGTTCTGCCATTTGACGGGTGTAAGCCAGAGAACCGCAGCGCTCGATAATGGTCTGTATCTGTGCCAACTGATCTGTATCACCCTTACGGATAGCTTTGCGTATAAGATTACGTTCGTCTTTGTTACCTGTGGCTATAGCGTGTATCAGGGGTAGAGTAGGTTTACCTTCTGCTAGATCGTCACCGACATTCTTACCCATGGTGTCGGCATCACCTGTATAGTCCATCAGGTCATCAATCAACTGGAAGGCGATGCCCAGATGACGTCCAAACAGGCGCATGCTTTCAATTTCTTCGCTTGTGGCTGCGGCCAATTGTGAACCGGTCTTGCAAGCCGCCTCAAACAACATGGCGGTTTTGCCAAGAATGACGTGCAGGTAGTCAGCTTCGCTGGTATCCGGGTTTTTGGCGTTTAGCAGTTGTAGCACTTCACCTTCAGCAATAATGCTGGTGGCATTGGACAGGGTTTGCATAATCGGCATATTGCCAATAGTAACCAGCATCTCAAACGAGCGGGAGTACAGGAAGTCGCCTACCAGTACACTCGATGGATTGCCCCACTTATGGTTGGCAGTGGGTTTGCCACGGCGCATATTGGAAGTGTCAACCACATCGTCATGCAGTAGCGTGGCGGTATGAATAAACTCAATGACTGTGGCCAGCGTAATGTGCTGGTCGCCCTTGTAACCACAGGCTCTGGCGGCTAGTAGAGCTAATAAGGGACGCAGGCGCTTGCCACCACTATGGATAATATACTCGCCAATTTTTTCGACCAAAGGCACATTGGAATCCAAGTGGTGAAAAATGGCTTGGTCGACCTGCTTAAAATCAGCGGCAACGGGCTTATATAAATCGGCAGCTTGCATGACAGCTAATGCTTACTTGCTTATTGGAGTGCGCAATGCTAGTGAGGTGGTGTCTGCTTGTCAAGTAAGCGGGCCATAAGGACGTTATTTGTGGATCTGATTGCACCTCAAATTAATTGTTATCTGACTTGTATCAGGGGTGTAAATTGCGTATAATTTCGCCCCCTGTGACTGGTCCACCTTTGGCTCCCTGTCATATGGCAAACCTGCATGACATCCGTTGCGGTTGTTGTGATTAAAGGGGCGCTATTAGCAGCAGGCCGTTTTCAGTAGCCGGATTAGCACAAATTGGAGAAAGAAATGTACGCAGTTGTCGTAAGCGGTGGCAAACAGCACCGTGTAGAAGAGGGTGAGACCCTAAAGCTTGAGAAACTGAACGCCGAAGTGGGTAGCAGCATCGATTTTGATCGTATTCTGTTGGTTGCCAATGGTGATGAAGTTAAAATTGGTGAGCCTGTAGTAGCGGGTGCCAAGGTGTCTGCCGAGGTTGTATCTCATGGCCGTGGCAAGAAAATACGCATTGTGAAGTTTAAGCGTCGTAAGCACCACATGAAGCAAGCTGGCCACCGTCAGTGGTACACAGAAGTTAAGATTACTGGCATTAGTGCCTAATTAAGCGAAGGAAATAATCCATGGCTCATAAAAAAGCAGGTGGTAGTACTCGTAACGGACGCGATTCCGAAAGTAAACGCCTCGGCGTTAAGCGCTATGGTGGTCAAGTGGTTGCTGCTGGCAACATCTTGGTACGTCAGCGCGGTACTGCATTCCACCCAGGTACTAACGTAGGCTGTGGCAAGGATCATACCTTGTTTGCTACTGCCACTGGAACTGTAAAGTTCGAAGTTAAAGGTCCAAAGAATCGCCGTTACGTATCTATCGTACCAGCCTAAACATTCTTTAGATTGTGAAAAAGCTCCGTTCGACGGGGCTTTTTTTTTGACTGTCAGATATTTGGCAGAAACTATTTGCAGGTTGAATTGTAGGTTGGGTATTAACCTGACATGGCCTTTCTAAAGAGCCTGAGTTATGCTCTATCTGCAGTATTGTTGGACTAAAGCCCGACCAGAATGGGCTAGTCCAAGGTAACGGAGCAGGCAATGAAGTTCGTTGATGAAGCAAACGTCATAGTAGAGGCAGGTAAGGGTGGCAATGGTTGCCTTAGCTTCAGACGTGAAAAATATATCCCCAAAGGGGGTCCTGATGGTGGCGATGGTGGCGATGGCGGCAGCGTTTTTGTGGTCGCCGATGCGAATATGAACACCCTTATCGACTATCGCTTCCAACCTCGCTATAGCGCGGAAAATGGTCAAAATGGTATGGGTCGTGAATGCACGGGTAAAGGTGGTGTTGATACGACCTTGGTGGTACCAGTTGGTACGACTATCGTGGACCGTGACACGGATGAAGTTCTGGGTGATTTGACCCTTGACGGCCAAAAGGTGAAGGTCGCCCAAGGTGGCTTTCACGGCTTGGGTAATACCCGCTTCAAGTCCAGTGTTAATCGCGCTCCGCGCCAGACCAGTAATGGCACACCGGGTGAGAAGCGCAATTTGCGGTTTGAGCTTAAGGTGCTGGCTGACGTTGGCTTATTAGGTTTGCCTAATGCTGGCAAGTCCACCTTTATCCGTGCTGTGTCTGCTGCTAAGCCAAAGGTGGCGAACTACCCATTTACAACCTTAACGCCGAATCTGGGTGTAGTGGCCATTCAAAAGCATCGCAGTTTTGTGATTGCTGATATCCCGGGTTTGATTGAAGGGGCAGCCGAAGGTGCTGGTTTGGGTATTCAATTCCTGAAGCATTTGTCTCGCACACGTATTTTGCTGCACTTGGTTGATATGGCACCATGGGATGGAGTTGAGCCCGCGGAGTCTGCTAAAGTTATTGTGCGTGAGTTGGAAAAATTTAGCCCTGCTTTAGCTGAGCGAGAGCGCTGGCTGGTGCTGAATAAGCTGGATATGGTACCTGAAGAAGAGCAAGAAGAACGTTGTCAGGCAGTGATTGATGCCTTGGCTTGGCAGGGGCCGGTATTCCGTATTTCTGCTATTGCCAAAACCGGTACCGATAGTTTGGCTCAGTCCATGATGAATTACATTGAGCAATGGGAAGAGCGCATGGCACAGGACCCAGCTGCTGCCGCTGTTGAAGATGACTTAAAAGCACGTTTGGAAGAAGAAGCGCGTGAACGGGTACAGCAGTTGAAGTTAGCGCGCCGGCAACAGCGTATGGCAGAAAAAGAAGGCATCGATCCAGACGATGATTTTGATGATGATGATTATGACGTAGAGGTTGAGTACGTGTATGAGTAAGCGTACCTCACGTGGCTTAGGCGCTGCCAGTCAGCGCTGGGTTGTGAAGATTGGCAGTGCTCTGTTGACTGCCGATGGCAAGGGCCTGGACACGCAAGCTATTGCCGGCTGGGTTGATCAGTTGGCGGCTTTATGTGCCAGCGGGGTTGAATTGGTGTTGGTGTCTTCCGGTTCGATTGCTGAAGGTATGGTGCGCCTTGGCTGGCAACAGCGTCCTACTGAGGTATATAACCTGCAAGCCGCTGCCGCGGTTGGGCAAATGGGTCTGGTGCAATGTTATGAACGCAATTTTGCCCGTCATGGCAAGCATACGGCACAAATACTCTTGACCCATGATGACTTGTCTAATCGTAAGCGTTACCTCAATGCTCGCAGTACTCTGCAAGCTCTGGTTGACTATGGGGTAGTGCCCGTAGTTAATGAAAATGATACGGTGGTTACTAACGAAATACGCTTTGGTGATAATGACACCTTGGGCGCTTTGGTGGCGAATCTGGTAGAAGCTGATTTGTTGATTATTCTTACGGATCAGGACGGCTTGTGTAACAAAGATCCTCGTCACCATGCTGATGCAGAGCTTTTACACGAAGTGCGAGCTGGTGATCCGGCCCTAGATAGTATGGCTGGCAGCAAAGGCGGTGCTTTGGGTAGTGGTGGTATGTTTACCAAGGTGCAGGCTGCCAAGCTGGCGGCCCGTTCTGGTACCCAAACCATTGTAGCGAACGGGCGGGAAAAAGATATTCTTCTGCGACTGCGTGAGGATGAGCTATTAGGCACCTTGTTTATTACAGATCAGGAACCATTGGTCGCGCGCAAACAATGGTTAGCTGGTCATTTGCAGGCCAAAGGCGAAGTTTGGCTTGATGCTGGTGCGGTGGCGGTGCTGCAACAGCAAGGTAAAAGCCTACTGGCTGTTGGCGTTACCAGAGTTGTGGGGGATTTCTCCCGTGGTGAAATGGTGCAGATAAAAGACCCACAAGGTGCAGTGATCGGCCGTGGCCTGGTTAACTACAAGGCTACAGAGGCTAATCAGATCATTGGTTTGGCCAGTAATCGTATTGCTGCGGTGTTAGGTTATGTGAACGAGCCTGAGCTTATTCATCGGGATAATCTGGTTTTGGTTTAAGCATCACAGCTTTGTCGTCAACGCCGCTCTAAATGATCAAGTTGAGGTGGCCAGAATGAATAGATTGGAGAATTTGGCAGATCTGCGTCAGCGTTGGTATGCTGCCTACTTTGCTGCCGATCTGGTATTTCTTCAGGCGACTGAACTGCCTGACTTTACCTACCTTTCGGATCAGGGTATTGAAACGACCGACCGACGTTATAGTCATATCGCTGAACGCGTTGCTAATGGTGTCTGGTTTGCCAGTGCAGCCTATCGGCAAGAGTTGTCAGTAAGCTATCGCGACCACAGTGAGTGCTGTTATGTGACAGGCACAGCACGCATTGTTGCCGCTCCCGGTGTGGAGCACACGCGTTGCTTTAGTGAGCTATGGTTGAGTAATAAGCAGAACTGGCAAATACTCAGCCTGCACGCCAGTGTACTGCCCAGCGGTTAAGGCGAGACAGTTCAGTGTCAGTGTCTGCTCAGGGCGTGCTCTTGTGCAAGGCCAGATAGTTGTCAATGCCTGCAATCTTATCTTCCGGGTGGTGGTTTACATAGATCACCGAGGTTTCACTGCCAGCACAGATCTTTTCAATCAGTGCTAATACCAACTGACGGTTAATATCATCAAGACCCAAACAAGGCTCATCCAGAATCAATAAGGGTGGGTGTTTAACCATGGCTCGGGCGATCAGCAGCAGGCGTTGATCACCATAGGATAGTTTTTGGAATGGTTGGTCGGCGCGAGCACTCATGCCGAGCAGCGCTAACCACTGATCGGCGATGATTTTTTGTCTATCCGTCGCTTTGGTATAAAGCCCAATACTATCGTAAAAGCCGGAGATAATAACATTGCGCAAGCTGATTTGTACGCGATATTCCCATTGCAGAGCAGTGGAAACATAGCCAATAAATTGTTTGATTTGCCAGATACTTTCACCCTTTCCGCGTTGGAAGCCAAACACCAAAATATCGTTACTATAGCATTGAGGGTGGTCGCCGGTGATAATAGAAAGAATGGCCGTCTTGCCAGAACCATTGGGGCCGCTTAGCTGCCAGTGCTGGTTAGGCTCAATGGTCCAGTTTAATTTATCGATAAGCACAAACTCATTATATTTAATGGTAAGGTTATTCAGCTTCACCAGAGGTTGGGCCTGATCGAGTTTGGGAATAGCTGTGTCTGCGTCGCATTCAGGTACAGATAAGTCTGTGGTTTTAAGATGCAATAACTGATAAAGGCTGTCGTAGGCCTCGGCATCTTGCGTGTCTATTTGATGTAAAATTTGGCCATATTCCATATAGGCTATATGGGTAGTAAAAGCAGGAATTTCGTCAAACCGGTTTAGTATCATGATCATTGGCACCTGCGCTACCAGCTCCTGTAGGTGCGCCTGTAACAGGGCCAGAGTATCGACATCCAGTCCATCAAAGGGCTCGTCGAGTAACAGTAATTGTGGCTTGCAGGACAGGGCGCGGATAATCATGACTTTGCGCGATTCACCGGTAGAAAGTTGTCGAAAGGCGCGCTCCAGAAGATAGTTCAAGTCAAAACGGGCAATCAACTGCTGGGCTGTGTGTGGATCCAGGCAGTCGTCAAAGATAATGTTGCGTACAGGTGTGCCTTCACTAATAACGTCCATAATGTCGGCATCATCTTTCTTGCGTTCCTGGTTGATCAGCTCTTCCTGGGCGGCAAAAGACACCACACCTATGCGTTCAGGCAGGTCCCTGATCTGACCAGACAAGTGCTTTCCTGCGCCCATTAGGGCAGCGAACAAGGCTGACTTACCGGCTCCGTTAGTGCCGGTAATAACCCAGTGCTGGGTTTCCTTTATTTCCCAGTTGAGATTGTGCAACTGGAAGTGTTCGTCAAAATCAACGCTGAGGTTGTCTAGGAAAATGGTCATGATGAGCTCTATTTTCTAGGTGTTTATGGTAATACTGGAGCGGCTTTTGCGGCGCAATTCAGATCGGGTTTTAACCCGACAATGTCGAACTGATACCCGAAGCATTCGCTACGCTCACGGGACACGCTGAGTTCGACCTACAGTCCGAACTACATTCTCATCCACATAGGCTTTAGCAGACAAAAAAGCCAGGCTTAACCTGGCTTTTGTTCATTGTTTAACAATAGTGCTTAAACAATTTTCTTCATATCAGCCATATGGCCACGCAAAGTGGCACCTATAGCTTCAACTGGGTGTGCGCGCAAGGCGGCGTTTACTTCGATCAAGCGGGCGTTATCGACGCCAGTGTCGTCAAGCTCCAAACCGCGACCAATAACATCGGTCTTGATATTTTGCATAAACTCACCCAACAGAGGCAAGCAAGCGTGGTTGTATAGGTAGCAACCGTATTCCGCAGTGTCAGAAATGGTAGCATTCATTTCGTATAGCTTTTTACGGGCGATAGTGTTGGCTATCAGTGGGGTTTCATGCAGCGACTCGTAATAGGCAGATTCGTCAATAATGCCAGCAGCTGTCATGGTTTCAAACGCCAATTCAACACCGGCTTTTACCATAGCAACCATAAGGATGCCGTTATCGAAGTATTCTTGCTCGGCGATTTCTACATCCCCAGCAGGTGTCTTTTCAAAGGCTGTTTCAGCTGTTTCAGCGCGCCAACCGAGCAGATTTTTGTCATCGTTAGCCCAGTCTTCCATCATTACCCGAGAGAAGGTACCGTTCATAATGTCGTCCTGATGTTTATTGTACAGCGGACGCATAATGGTTTTCAGTTCTTCTGACAGGTCAAAAGCCTTGATCTTGGCAGGGTTCGACAGACGATCCAGCATATTGGTCACGCCACCATACTTTAAAGCTTCAGTAATAGTTTCCCAACCGTACTGGATTAGCTTGGAGGCATAACCGGCATCGACACCCTCGGCAAGCATCTTGTCAAAGCAGAGTAGTGAGCCCGTTTGTAGCATGCCACACAGAATGGTTTGTTCGCCCATCAGATCAGATTTTACTTCGGCAATAAAGGAAGACATAAGCACGCCAGCCTTGTGGCCACCGGTGCCTACAGCATAAGCCTTGGCCAGAGCCAGACCTTCACCTTTGGGGTCGTTGTCTTCATGAACAGCGATCAATGTAGGTACACCAAAGCCGCGCACATATTCAGCGCGCACTTCTGAGCCTGGGCATTTAGGTGCGACCATAATGACAGTCAGATCGTCGCGAACCTGCATACCCTCTTCAACGATATTGAAGCCATGGGAGTACGACAGGCAGGCACCTTCTTTCATCATTGGCATAATGGCATTTACTACCGCTGTATGCTGCTTGTCCGGGGTCAGGTTCAAGACCACATCGGCGGTAGGAATCAGTTCTTCATAAGTGCCAACAGTAAAGCCATTTTCGCTGGCATTTTTCCAGGACTGACGTTGTTCTGTAATGGCTGCTGCGCGCAGAGCATAGGACACATCCAGCCCTGAGTCGCGCAGGTTAAGACCCTGGTTCAGACCTTGGGCACCACAGCCGATAACGACCATCTTTTTGCCCTTAAGAGCGCTTACGCCATCGGCAAACTCGTCCATGGTCATAAAACGACACTTGGCTAATTGCGCCAACTGCTCGCGTAAAGGTAAGGTGTTGAAGTAGTTGTTAGACATAACTGACAAATCTCTTCTTATTAAGTTAATAAATCGGTGGCACGCATTATTGCGTATGTTCTGGGATATTTTACCGCTTATATCGATGTCTCGTAAATTGATATAAATGCAATGCAGTGTTTCATAAAGTGCAACATTGCCCCTTTGGTGTTACTATTGTCCTATGGATATACGTAGCCTTAAATACTTTCTGGCGTTGGCCGAAAACCTGCATTTTGGGCGCGCCAGTGCTGCATCACATATTAGCCTTTCTACTTTATCCAGACAGATTCGCCAGCTGGAAGAAGATCTGGGCGTAGCGTTATTTGTGCGAGATAATCGCTCGGTACAATTGACGCACGAAGGGCAGCTCTTTATGCAGTATGCCCGAGAAGCTATTGGCCAGTGGCGCATGGTGCGTGACCGACTTAGTGAAGTGAGTGGTCACTTACATGGTGAGGTGAGTCTGTATTGTTCGGTAACAGCAGTATATAGCCTCCTGCTTGATTTGTTTAATGAGTTGCGGGTGGCTTTTCCGGATATCGAAATCAAGTTGCATACCGGCGATCCTGACCATGCTATTGAGCGTGTTCTGGCGGGAGAGGAGGATATGTCTATTGCTGCATATCCAGATACTTTACCTCGGGGCCTGGCATTTAAGCCGATCACCATATCACCTCTGGTATTTATTGCCCCTGTTGATGATCAACAGCTTAATGCCTTGCCACTGCAGGCTGATTTCAGGTCTGGGGGCGAGGAGTTTGCCCGCTGTTGGTCGCAGGTGCCAATGATTTTGCCCGAGGGTGGTTTGTCTCGCAAACGTATTGACGACTGGTTCCGCCGGTGGGCAACCGTGCCTCAGGTTTATGCTCAGGTAGCAGGTAATGAGGCTATTGTTACCATGGTTAGTTTGGGTTTGGGTGTAGGTGTGGTGCCTAAAATTGTGCTGGACAATAGCCCGGTGGCTGACAGGGTGCGTATTTTGCCCTTAATGCCAGAGTTGGAGCCATACAATGTGGGTATCTTTGTGCAGAAAAAGAGTTTAAACAATCCTCTGGTGGCGGCCTTTTGGTCTAAAGTACCTGCTGGTAGAGTAGGAACACTATAAAGTGACATTATAATATCGGTTGTTGACTAGTCATGATGGTTGCTAATGGGTCCGTTAGTGTAGCTGTTAACGCTTCAGTACTTGGTGCAGGCATGCTGCCAATTTGTGGCCTGCCTACATCCATAGTTTGTCATCTGCATTGGGCATAATTTCAATCACCTTGGCATCATCCACTTTGAGCATATATTTAACCAGTTTCTGACGTTTAAGAAGGTGGCAATGCTAAATAATTTGTTCACTCTATGCTAGTTAAGAACGCCACCTAGCTGATACCAAATCTAACCAACTTAGCAGCAATGGCTGTTATCAATATTAATCGCTTTCTAAATGTCACTGCTTTTCTTTCTGAAACCATGATATGCCTTCATGGTATTGATGGTTTGCGTCATAAAATGCCCCATTGGTTCTACAATGCCATATTTCCTGCCAACTTGGACCACCTTGTTATTCATATAATCAATTTCAGTATGCTTACCTGCGCGCAAATTATGGCTGCTTAGTAGGTGGGAATATGTATTTAAAATAATCAAGGTAATGGCTTGATGAGCGCTAAAACACAGTGATCTTCGCCTTAATAAGTGTAAGCGAAAATCTTATCCACGACTGATATAAGATTCTTATTATTAGTCACTTAAATATGACTTTGACTGCGGCAATGTTTTTTAGATAAATGATTGTTAGTTAGAGAATATGACATATTACTGAAATTCTTTTAAGTACATTAATGATAAAAACAATAAAAATGATATTTTAAAATTAAGTTAATTTAAACGATTGATAAATATCAATAACATTAAATTAAATTGATTTATGTCAATAAAAAAACAACTGTCTTAAAAAATTGTTTGAATGATCAATTAATAGATTTTTATAATTAATAGTAATAAATGAAATTTCAATAAATATTAATTAATAGTTAATAATTAATAGTTATTAATTAATAGTTAATAGTTAATTATTACATGAATGAAGTGTGAAAAATATCAGATATATACCAGCAAATCCCTTTAGGAAATCGATGGTTATATTGTCTTTAAACGCAACCAAAAATAAGAAATATGGGGTATTAAAACATGAGTGAAGTCACCATCAGTAGTTGTAATAACGCTGATCAAAATAAAAAGCGATGTTTATTGCAAGCATCGAATATTAAACCATTCAGTGGTATTCATTACAGAAAAAATAACAAATTTAAATCGACACTGCTAACAGGCCTATTGTTGTCATCTGTTTTCTTTACTGTAAACACATTAGCATCTACATTTCTGACAAAGGGGCTCGAATTTCTGTCAACTGGGAAACAATTTCTGATCGAACAAATTATCCCTTACCACGATCTGGTTTATATAAAAGAAATGGGAGCACCTGAAGTAGCGGGTGCGGCATTAGTATGGCAGATTAGAAATCATTTGGATAAAAAGGTTGCTGCTGCTGGCTATGCTACAGACGAACAACTGATACAAGAGCACGGTATGGCATGTGGTCTTTTGGGATATGTGGGATGTCAAATGGCCTTTGGGCACAAAATAGTTAAAGAAACAGTTGAAAACAGTCATTCTGAAAAGGGTTCATGGAATAAATCTGGAGGGAAAGATCCCGCAGCTCCAGGCAATAGAGTATTCAAGCTTGATATTGTCCAAAGTGGTTCAGTAACGATTGATTTGAGCTCATTAGGGGTAGGGGAGGAAAGGGTGGATACTTATTTCTATCTTTTGGATAGCCATAGAAACATGATTGCATATAATGATGATCATCCTGATGATTCTACCCTTAATTCGCATCTGAGCACAAATCTGCAAAAGGGTACCTATTATGTGGTTGCGGCAACATATCAAAAGGGTGAAAAGGGCGATTTTGAAGTCACTGTTGCTGGAGCCAAGTCTAAATTTGGGTTTAATGGAGATCGGGTAGAAGGTGAATGGATTGATTCGGGAGGATATGGAGGATATAAAGACTGGCAGAAACCAGGCAATGTTGTTCACCAAATTGAGGTTAGAAAATCTGGTGAGGTACAGATTGATTTGAGCTCTGAGGTGGATACTTATCTCTATGTTTTGGATAGCCGTAAAAGGAACATTGTTTCTAATGATGATATTGATTTCCCTGCTGGAAACCTTAATTCGCGTGTGACAATACCTCTGGAAGAGGGAACTTATTATTTGGTTGCGTCTACATATCATGAGCATCAAAAGGGTGATTATAGACTCGCTGTTGCCGGCAATGCTCAATTTACTGATTGGAAGAGCCCCCCATCCATTGGTCTTTTCAGGATGACAAACTTGGGTATAAAACCAGCACCAATAAAGACAGACGAGGTGACTAAAAATAGTCAAATAAAACACTGTAGCTTATTGCCTAGCTCAGTGCATCCAAAGCATACGCTACACCCAAATGACCTCTGTTTGGATAACAAATATATTATACAGGGTACCTATCTGCGAGAGGTTGAAACCAATACTGCTGCACCATTTCGAGTAGAGCAAAAAACCAACCCACAGACGGGGTTTCCTAAATATATACTGAAAAACAGTCACAGGCCAATTGAACAGCAAGAAACGCTAATATACGAAGTCACCCATTACGACATAAGTGGGAACTTAATCTGGGGATTAAGTGAAAGAATTAGTCAACAGAGCAATGCTGAAGAGGGTTATTATCGTTGGCGTTATAATGCCCAGGGTTATCCTACCCTGTATGAGTATGGAAAAAATCGCCAAAGTAATAATAAGTTGGAGCCTCTTGTAAGCTTAGTTTATAACTACCAACAAATACCTAGAAATCATAATGTCGATAAAACATTCCTTGATTATATAGTTGAGTATACTTCCAGCAAAGCCGCAGATTTGGAAAAGGGATCCATATACCAGCTACAATATGAGCCTTCTAAACTAGATATTAGTGCTATTATTCAGACGCTGAAAAATGGCGAAAAAATGCCATGGGCAATCGGTGAAGTTGCTTACTGGATCAAGATAGCAGGTACTAGTGAACATGATAACTTATGCTTGGAGCTTATGCGTCTTGACAGAAAAATCGTTTCAGGTAAATGCGATCCAGGCCGGAGTACTCAAAAATTCCATCTAGAATCTAAAAATAATAGTCGAGTTTTCTCTCTCCAGAATAAAGGACATCCGGGTTGTGTGG
>JASMLZ010000049.1 GCA_030748435.1 Gammaproteobacteria bacterium
TTCTAAGCACAAGTTTTCTTGAGTTTACGAGCAAATCTTTGTTTGGAAAAACATTAGTGGGTTTATTTTTTTGTGGAACTAACAGGCAGATTACACTGCCATTGCTTGGGAAGACCTAACCGTGCCAAACGATATGAACCATTCTTTAAACAAGGACAAGATTAAGATTGTATTGTTAGAAGGCGTTCACCAGTCGGCTGTAGAATCGTTACAGACTGACGGCTATAACAACATCCATTACTACACGACATCATTGCCTGAAGATGAATTGATTGAAATTTTGTCAGATGCTCATTTTGTAGGCATCCGCTCACGCACCCAGATAACGCGTAAAGTATTGGCATCGGCACCCAAGTTATTGGCAGTTGGTTGTTTTTGTATTGGTACCAATCAGGTAGATTTGGCCGCCGCTCTGGAATTGGGGGTGCCTGTATTTAATGCACCATACAGTAATACCCGTAGTGTCGCTGAACTGGTGATTGCTGAAGCTGTATTGCTCTTGCGAGGGGTGGCAGAAAAGAATGCCAAGGCGCACCGTGGTGTATGGTTAAAGTCAGCTAAGAACGCCTTCGAGATGCGCGGCAAGGTGCTGGGTGTGGTGGGTTATGGTTCTATTGGTTCACAATTGGGCATTATGGCAGAATCCATGGGTATGCACGTAATCTATTATGATGCAGTTACCAAGCTTAGTTTGGGTAATGCTCAGGCTGTTGGCTCCTTGGCGGAACTCTTGGGTAAAGCTGACGTGGTTAGCCTGCATGTGCCAGAAACCAAATCGACAGCCAATATGATCGGTTCCAAGCAGTTTGCACAAATGCAGGATGGTGCCATCCTTATTAACGCCTCGCGTGGCACAGTAGTCGATATAGATGCCTTGGCGCATAGCTTGTCCAGTGGCAAATTGCTGGGTGCAGCGATTGATGTATTTCCATTGGAACCGCGTTCTAATGACGAAGAATTTGTGTCGCCATTGCGTGGTTTGGACAATGTTATCCTAACCCCCCATGTCGGCGGTTCTACGGTAGAAGCACAGGAAAATATTGGGGTTGAAGTAGCCGATAAGCTGGCTCGTTACTGCGGTAATGGCACCACCTTGTCAGCGGTTAACTTTCCGGAAGTATCCTTGCCAAATCACGAAAATACCCACCGCTTGTTGCATATTCATGCTAACGTGCCAGGTGTGCTGTCACAGATCAACAATGTGTTCTCCGAAAACAATATCAATATTTCCGGCCAGTATTTGAACACCAATGACAAGATTGGCTATGTGGTTATTGATATTGACGCCGCCCACTCCGAGTTTGCCTTATCCAAGCTTAAAGCGGTCACAGGCACCAAGAGTTGTCGCGTACTTTTCTAACAGGGCATGGCTGGTTTCGCACCTTGGCCAGAGCCTTGGGTTTGTGGCAATCTCTTGCAGTACGCAATGGTACGAAGAGATTGCCTCGCTTTACTCAGACTAACGGTCTGCTAAATTGTTCAGGTATGCCCAAGTTGTTTTACTCCCGCAGGCGTGCCCAGTAGTAACAGGTCGGCGCTGCGCATAGCAAAAATGCCGTTAGTCACCACACCGGTAATTTGGTTAATAGCGCTTTCCAGACCTTGTGGATCGGTGATTGCCAAACCGTGTACATCCAGAATATAGTTGCCATTATCCGTGATAACGTCTTGGCGCCATACGGGCTCACCGCCCAGACCAACCAGCTTGCGTGCTACATAGCTGCGTGCCATGGGAATCACTTCCACGGGCAGGGGAAAGCTGCCCAGAGTGTTAACCAATTTGGATTCGTCAGCAATACAGATAAATTCATCGGCTACAGCGGCAACAATCTTTTCCCGGGTCAAGGCGGCGCCCCCACCCTTAATCAGGTTTAGTTGCTGGTCGCTTTCGTCAGCGCCGTCAACATAAAAGCGCAGCTGCTGAATGCTGTTTAATTCCAGTACACTAATGCCATGATCGCGCAACCGCTGAGCAGTCGCTTCAGAACTGGCTACAGCGGCGTCAAAGGTGTGTTTGATAGTGGCTAAAGCATCAATAAAGCAATTGGCTGTGGAGCCGGTGCCAACGCCGACAATGGAATCTTTGTTTAGGTGGGGGGCAATATGGTCGACAGCAGCCTGGGCTACGGCTTGCTTGAGTTGATCCTGATTCATGGCTAGCTCGGTGAGTGATGTGAAAGGCTTATTATACTCGAAATCTATGCTCTGCATGTAGACGTCAAGGTTATGAATTATTACCATGGCAGGCAGATAATTATTTTTTCCTCTTGTTGCATAGGTGACATGCATGCCCAATCGCTATATCAAAAAAATTCTCTCTGCCAATATCTACGATGTGGCCAAGGAGACGCCCGTTGACAGGGCTAAGGGTTTATCGCAAAGATTGCACAATAATGTGCTTATCAAGCGGGAGGATTTGCAACCGGTATTTTCTTTTAAACTGCGTGGTGCTTATAACTGCCTGGCCAGCCTGTCTGCAGAGCAACAGGCGGCCGGAGTGGTGACGGCGTCGGCTGGAAACCACGCCCAGGGTCTGGCTTTGTCGGCCAAGTATCTGGGTGTGCAAGCGACTATCGTTATGCCCACAACAACACCAGAAATAAAGGTGAATGCTGTGCGTTCTTTTGGTGCCACAGTGGTACTGCATGGTGATGGCTTTCCCGACGCCTATGCACACTCACTGCAACTGGTCGATCAGCAGGGTTATGTTTATATTCACCCCTTTGACAATGATGAGGTGATTGCTGGTCAGGGCACGGTAGCTGTGGAGTTGATGCGACAGATAACGGATATGCACGCCGTATTTGTCCCCGTTGGTGGTGGCGGTCTGATTGCCGGCATTGCGGTGTATTTAAAATACCTTAATCCAGCCATTAAGGTGATTGGTGTAGAGCCGGAAGATTCGTGTTGTCTAAAGGCCGCTCTGCAAGCAGGCGAACGAGTGATATTACCAGAAGTTGGTATTTTTGCCGACGGTGTGGCGGTGGCGCAAATTGGTGAGCGACCTTTTGCGATTGCTCAACAGTATGTGGATGAGGTGATCACGGTTACTACCGATGAATTGTGTGCGGCCATCAAAGATCTGTACGACGACACCAGAGCGATTACCGAACCAGCCGGTGCCTGTTCGGTGGCAGGCCTGAAAAAGTATGTGGCGCGGGAACAGGTGACTGGGCAAAATCTGGTGGCTATTGCCAGTGGTGCTAATATCAATTTTGACCGTTTGCGTCATGTGGCCGAGCGGGCAGAAATAGGTGAGCAGAGAGAAGCCATTATTGCCGCCTTAATACCCGAACGTCCGGGCAGTTTTAAAGCCTTCTGTCAGGCCCTTGGTGAGCGTAATGTGACGGAATTTAATTATCGTTACGCCGATGCGCAAAGTGCACAAGTGTTTGTTGGTGTACAGTTAACCGCCAATGGTGGCGGGCGTCAGGAATTACTGGCACAACTGGCTGCGGCTGATATTAAAGCTCAGGATCTTAGTGATAATGAAATGGCCAAAATTCATATCCGCTATATGGTTGGTGGGCATGCACAGGTAACTGATGAAGTGGTTTATCGCTTTACCTTTCCCGAGCGTCCGGGCGCCTTGATGAAGTTTCTTACCAAACTGGGTCAGAACTGGAATATATCCATGTTCCATTACCGTAATCATGGTTCTGCCTATGGCAGGGTATTGGTGGGGTTGCAGGTACCAGCAGAAGATAAAAACCGCCTCCTGGGTTATTTACAAGAGTTGGGTTATGCCTTCCATGAAGAAACAGACAACTTGGCTTATCAACTGTTTTTGAGTCCACCCATAGCCTAGGGTTCCCCTAGCAAGGGTTTTACAAAGGCAGGCGCAGGGTTATTTCCAAACCGCCCTGTGGCCGGTTGCAGGCGCTGATGGTGCCACCCTGGCTGCGCATAGCCTGTTCGGCAATGGCCATGCCAATGCCATAGCCGCCTGCCTGTTGGTTACGGCTTTCATCGACTCGATAGAAGGGTTCAAATAAGTGTGCCAAGGCTGCCTCTGGCACACCGGGGCCGTCATCGGCAATGGTAATACTAAGCCACTCTTTGCTGCGCTGTACATCGATATACACCTTACCTTTATCACCGGTATAACGTATGGCATTACGGATAATATTCTCCAGCGCTCGAGAGGTTGCTTGAGGGTAGCCTTGCAAGCTGCAGGAAGCGGGCAGATTAAGTTGAATTTTGTCATCACTTTGCGCCTCAAAGGTCGCATCGTGGACCACTTGATGGACAAGTTCCGCCACATCATAACGACTGGCTTGAGGTTGGTTTTCACCTTGCTCGAGACGCAACAGGGTTAATACCTGATCAATCAACTCATTCATGCGCTCAATTTCACGCTCAATACGTTCTATGCTGCTCTGGTCCTTGGGGTCCAGTTTGCGCGCCAATAGTTCCAGCGCAATTTGTTGTCGGGCCAGTGGTGTGCGCAGTTCATGGGAGATATCTCTGAACAGACGCTGCTGATTGCTGAGCAGCAAAGAAATACGTTCAGCCATATGATTAAATGACTGACCAAGTTGGCTGATTTCATCCTTGCGACAGATAACTCTATTATCTACCCGGGTATCAAATTGACCACGGGCAAAGGCGTTAGTAGCCCGGCGCAGGCTGGCTAATGGGTTGGTAATGCGCCAGGTAATAAAGGCAGTAAATAAAGCCACAATAATCAGAGCCGTAGTTACTTGTAAGGCTGGTAGGTGCTTAATCCACCCCTGATATGAGTTATTGGGGGACGAGCGGGCGATAAAGACATACATTTGGCCACTACTACTGGAAATGCGATAGGCGCGAAGGCCACGTTTAGTGCGTTCCATAAAGCGGTGCGGCGTAAGTGGTAGAGCCAGAGATAGCCAGTCTTTGGGCAGATTAACCTTGCTGATGGGGCGGTTCTGATGGTCCAGCATAAAGGCTTTGATCTGGTAGCGTTGTTCTATATTCCTAAGCATTCTGGTCAGTTCTCGGTGACCTTTTTGTTCAAATGTATCGGCTGCTTGCATAGCTAGCGCGATAACTTGCTGGGACTCGACTGCTTGGCGGTTCTTGATAATCGTGCCCGTCAAGGCGGCCACGGACGCCATGGTGATAATCACCGTAAGCCAAAAGAAGAGGAAGATTTTCCAATATAAACTACGCATAACTAGCCTGCAGGAAATACTGTTTAATTGGCCACATACAGGTAACCAATACCGCGCACTGTCTTGATACGTGGGTCACCATTGGCAAACGGGCCGAGTTTGCGTCGCAGGTTGCTAAGATGCATGTCTACACTACGATCATATAATGTGAGTTTGCGGCCCAGAGCAGTCTCTGTGAGCTCTTCCTTGCTTAATACACTGCCGGCATTAGTAAGTAGGCTTTCTAATAAATTGAATTCAGTGCTGGTCAAATCCAATACCTCAGCGCTTAGGGTAGCCACTCTTGTGGCCGGATTGACCTCAATATCATCCAGCTTGATCAGGCCATTGCTAGGTGAGCTTTGTATATCCTGTGTGTCCATATCCACCCGGCGTAAGATAGCTTTAATGCGAGCAACAATCTCACGCGGGTTACAGGGTTTGGGCAGGTAGTCGTCAGCGCCCATTTCAAAGCCGATAATACGATCCACCTCATCGCCACGTGCCGTTAACATCAAGACGGGCGTTTTTTTGCTGTTACGTAATTGTTTAAGGACTTCCAGACCATTAACTTTGGGTAGCATAATATCGAGAACAATGGCATCGTAATCCTTGGCCAGAGCTTTTTCTATGCCCTCGGCGCCATCAAATGCGCTGGTAACATGAAAATCTTCCAAGCGCAGGAATTCGGTGAGAAGCTCATTGAGTCCCTGATCATCTTCAATCAGTAGTATATTGTTGCTTGCACCCATATGAGGACTCCTTAAACAATGCGCCTATTGTGTCATATTTGTTTTGTTTCGAGGTTGGTTGATGTGTGTGTTTACATTTTTTTACATCGTCTTGACACACTCTTGCATAAACACCTTTATATTAACAGATTATCACTGTGGATAATCAGGCAGGTGCCTTTGTGGCGGGATTCGATCCCGCTTTTTTTTGTCTCTAGGTTGGCGCAATGGTTGCCGACGGCTATCCACAGGCCATGCTATAAGCATTGCCAATTAGCTATTAGAACGTAGGGCACAAGGAGAGGAAGAAACAGGACTCCCCACGGTAGCGTTTCCGGTAGAGGCCCTGAACCCGATGGGTTCAAGGGGGAAGAGGCTGTTTGATAGAAGGCTTTCCGTTACACGGACATGCGCAGAACCAATGCGAGCCACTTCCTAACTGGTATTATCGGCTCAAGGACATAGCCGGCTGTCGATAACCACAGGGAGTCTTATGGGCATTATAGAACCCAGATAATGCCCTTGGCAATAACAATGTTTAAGAAGTTCTGAAAAATTGAAAAATCCATCATGGTGGCCTCTACTGCGTCATTGCGATTGCAACGAAGCAGTCTCTGGCCCATAAAATAAATAGCTTAAAATTGAATGCGTTGCCGAGTTCTGCTCTATGACAAGGTTTGCAGAGACGCCTTAAGAGTAGGTGGTTAAATCCGGGTTTGAATCTAACTGCTGGCTCACCTTAGTATCCAATTGCTGCAGAGCTGCCTCCAAGACTTGCATATCTTTTTGGCTTTGCAGAGCTTCTGCACTAAAGTTAAGGGCCGCCATAACGGCCATGCGTTCCAAACCCGTTACCCGGCCACTGTCCTTGATGGCCCGCAGGCGAGTATCCAGCAACTGTGCCGCTGCACGTAGCTGTTCTTCTTTGCCGGAAGGGCTGGTGAGTGTGTAGTTTTGCTCTAAAATGGTAATCTGTACGGCCACATTATCAGTCATTGTCTTGCGCCTCACTGGTTATCTGCGCAGTTGACGACTCTAGGTGCTCATCCAGCAGGTGTATCAAGTTCCCCATAGCTTCTTCGTCTGCCACAGAGAAGTTTTGATCATTGTTATTAAGCTCCAAAGCCGTCAGTTTTTCTTCCTGCTCTGCAGTTTGACTGCGCAGGCTTTGATTTTCTTGGAGTAAGAGCTGATTTTGTTTTATCAACTGCTCAACATGTAAGACAAGGGAATGGATATTGGACACAGTAGTCACCACCAGATAAAAAAATAATCTTAATCATTGACTCGTGATGGGTCAATGGTCGGACACCTTGAATTAATCAGGTATAATCACGAGGTTTATGAATACTTGAGCCAAACCTATGCCTGATATGCCTGAATCTGTGACCTATTGCTTTGATGATTTTGCTGATATGTTTGTCGAATTGAGAGCCTTTGGTACGCCCGCTGAATTACATGGCCTGATGTGTGGACAACTAGCTGCCGGTGTGCGTTTTGACGCTGATGCCTGGCTGGCCATGGTGGTTGCCCATTTAGATGTGCAAGAGATTGAAGATGATGACGACAAGGCCGAACTGGTGGGTTTGTACGAATTGGCTTTGTCACAATTGAGTGATGGTGGCTTTACCTTTGCCCTGTTATTGCCTGAAGATGATACCGAACTGGCTGCCAGAGCAGAGTCTCTGGGCAGCTGGTGTAGCGGGTTTTTGGGCGGTTTTGGCTTGGCTTTTGATCGCAAGACGCAAAAGTTGACAGCGGATATTACCGAAACCATGGATGATTTGTCCCAAATTGCCCTGATATCTTTAGAAGATGAGGATGATGCGGAAGCAGAACAAGGTTTGATGGAGCTGGTTGAATATGTGCGCATGGCAGCCTTAATGGTGTTTAGTGAATTTAATCAGGCTGCTGTCGATCAGACACCACCAGCGGTACATTAATATGAATGGGTTGCAACAATTGCCTCGAGCCGAGTATGCACAGCGCCGTCAGCAGCTAATGGCGCAATTGCCCGAGGGCGCTCTAGTATTGGTCTGTGCTGCACCGACCAGTGTGCGTAATGGCGATGTGGATCACGCTTATCGTCAGGATAGCTATTTTTATTACCTTACAGGTTTTGCTGAACCGGGCTCGGCTCTGCTGTTGCGACTGGCTGGTGGCGTGGTTGACAGTGTACTGCTGTGTCGTGAGAAGGACCCTTTGCAGGAAACATGGCATGGGCGCCGTTTAGGTGTAGAGGCGGCCCCTGATGCCTTGCAGGTAAGCGCTGCTAAACCCATAAGTGAACTCGAAACGGTGCTGGATGATTGGTTGGATGGCGCTAAATATGTCTACTTTGCTCAGGCACGTGAGGATGTAAGCCAAGCTGTACAAGCCAGCGCTGCACGCTTGCGAGGTCGTATTCGACAGGGGTCGCAAGTGCCCGAATTTTATGGCGATGTGGATGCCGTGCTTAACGAAATGCGCTTGTTTAAATCAGCCGCCGAGGTAACACTAATGCGTCAAGCTGGCGCTATCAGTGCGCGTGCTCATCAGCGGTTAATGCAAACGACCAGACCCGGTGTTATGGAATATCAATTGGCTGCACATTTTGCTCATGCCTGTAGTATGGAAGGCAGTCAACGCCTAGCTTACGGCACCATTGTAGCTGGTGGTGAAAACGCTTGTATTTTGCACTATGAAAACAATAACCAGGCTTTGCAGGATGGTGATTTAGTGCTGGTCGATGCAGGCTGTGAATTGGATTACTATGCTGCTGATATTACCCGCACCTATCCGGTCAATGGCTGCTTTAGTGAGCCGCAAAAAGCGATTTATCAGCTGGTGCTGCAAGCCTTGGACGCGGCTATTGCAGTAGTACAAGAAGGTGTGACTGTAAACGCTATGCAGGTAGCCGCAGTGGATGTTATTACGCGTGGTCTGGTGGACTTGGGTATTCTGCAGGGTGATGTTGATAAGCTGATAGCAGACGAGGCCTACAAACCCTTTTATTTACATAATGTTGGCCATTGGTTGGGTATGGATGTGCATGATGTTGGCAACTACAAATTGTACGCTCAATGGCGGCCTTTGCAGGCCGGTATGGTGACCACTATTGAACCAGGTATCTATATTGCTCCCGATACGGTTGATATTGATCCTCAGTGGTTGGGTATAGGTGTGCGTATAGAGGACAATATACTGGTTACCGCCACCGGTCATGAAAACTTCACCCGTCAGGTGCCGGTAACGGTGGCAGAGATTGAAAGCCTGATGCAGCAAGCAGCACAACAGGAACATGGTTAAGCATATGCAACAGGCCAATTATGATATTGTCATTGTCGGTGGCGGTATGGTGGGTGCCTCTATGGCATTGGCTGTGGCGGGCATTGCGCAACGCTATCAGTTAAACATTGCCATTATTGATGCGGCTAAAACCGAAACCACTACACCCACCGCAGCAGGCAGTCTGGATGGTCGTGCTACAGCCCTGGCCTTGGGTAGCCGTAATCTGCTTGCCAGTATTGGTGTTTGGCCGGCCCTTGAAAGCTATGCTCAGGCTATTGTGGACATTGATGTCAGTGATCAAGGCCAACCATTTGGCGCGCAACTGCATGCTGATGATATGGCTCAGGAGGCACTGGGCTATGTGCTGCAAAATCAACATATTGGTGAGGTATTTTGGCAACAGTTAAACCAGCATTGTGCTGATTTGGTGACTATTGTCGATCAGGCGCAAGTATTAGCATTGGATAATGCCCGCCAGAATAGCCGTGTGATATATGAACGCAATATAGATGGCATAACGCAACAGGTAGAAGTGACCTGCCAGTTAATTATTATGGCCGATGGTGGGCGTTCCACCTTGCGTGAAGATTTAGGTATGTATAACCAGCAACAAAGCTATGAGCAGGTGGCGTTGGTGGTGAATGTGGTGTTGGACAAGGCGCATCAGGGCTTGGCTTGCGAGCGCTTTACTGCCAATGGTCCCATGGCGGTGTTACCTTTGCTACCAGTACAGCAACAACATCGAGCCGCCATTGTCTGGACCCAGCCAAAACAGCGAGCACAAGCACTGGCAGCAATGGATAATGAGCAGTTGCTAGTGGCATTGCAGAATCAGGTTGGTTTTCGTATGGGGGAATTTCAAGCCTTGGGTGAACGCCAGATATATCCGCTGTCCTTAAGTGTTGCTCAGGAACAAGTACGTCAGGGCTTGGCAGTGATTGGCAATGCTGCTCACACTTTGCATCCGATTGCCGGGCAGGGTTTTAATCTGGCTTTGCGTGGTGCCTTTGCCTTGGCTGAGCAGATACATAAGGCGTGTCAGGCTCAGGCGCCACTTGGTGATCTGACCTATTTACATGCTTTTCTAGCCACCAGCCGTTGGGACCAAAAACTGACTGTAGGTGCCAGCGATCAAATAATGAAACTCTTCTCCAGTCAGCAAAAATCACTTACCTGGGGGCGTCAGATGGGTCTGTTAGCTATGCAAAATCTGCCTTTGGCAAAGACTGTGTTTACCCGCGTCGCCATGGGTTTGGATCAGCCTCTGGCAGAAATACTGCCTGTGCCGACACTAGAGGTGCAGCATGACTAAGACAAGTGCCCAGCAAACAGAGCAACATCATTTTCCGCTGGTTATTGTTGGAGCTGGTATGGTGGGTGCCGCTTTAGCCTGTGCTTTGCACGATGCAGGCATAGACAGTTTGCTATTGGAAGCCGGCACACTTAATGATCAGACTGACTGGTCAGCAGATGATGTGGATCCAAGGGTTTCGGCATTGAGTCTGGCTTCACAAAACCTGCTAACCCATATTGGTGCCTGGCCACGTATTACCGCTATGGGCCGCTTACAGGATTACCAGCGTATGTATGTCTGGGACGGCTGTGGCACCGGGCATATTGAATTTAAGGCCAGTGAGCAGCATCTGCCTAATCTGGGACATATTCTGGAAAATAAAACCATTACCAGTGCTTTGCATCAGGAGCTGGAACAGCGGGCTATACCCGTATGGACACAGGTGGTGTTGCAGGATATCAGCCCTCAGAGCCAGTCGCCACGGCGGTTAAATTTGGCTGATGGGCGGGTGATTACAGCTGATCTAGTGGTGGGTGCTGATGGTGCCAACTCCAAAGTACGTCAATTATCTGGTTTGCCCACCCGTGAATGGGATTATCCCCATCATGCTTTGGTAACCCGCGTCGCCTTGACACAGAGCCATGCCAATACGGCTTGGCAACGTTTTACTGAAAACGGTATTTTGGCCCTGTTGCCATTGCGTTCGCCAGACGACTCTAAGGCCGGTAGCCATTGTTCCATCGTTTGGTCTATGCCGGCACTAACTGCTAAAGAGCACCAAGCAATGCCAGAAGACGATTTCTGTTTAGCGTTGGAACAGGCCTTTGAAGGGCGCTTGGGCAAGGTTCTGTCGACTGATGCACGCTATGTAATTCCACTTCGTCAACGCCATGCCAAAAGCTATTATCAAGCGGGGTTGGTGTTAGTCGGCGATGCGGCTCACACTATTCATCCGCTGGCTGGGCAGGGTGTGAATCTGGGCTTTTTGGATGTGGCTGCTTTGGTACAAACGTTACAAGAAGCTCAGCATACGGGCCAACAGTTTGGCGACAGCAAGGTATTAAATACCTACCAGCAACGGCGCCGTGGGGATAACCTGCGTATGATGGCATTAATGGAAAGTTTTGCTCGCCTGTTTGGCAACCAGCACCCCCTATTAAGCATGCTGCGTAACCAGGCCATGCATTCAATGCAGTCCTTGGCCCCTATCAAACAACACTTGGCACAAGAGGCTTTAGGGGTTGGTAAGCACTTGCCACCGCTGGCCAGACCTTAAGTGCTATTCTTATTCTCGCTCATTTTCAGGATGCCATTATGGCCCATTTGATTCTTAAGCCTAAAGCTGACCGCCGTTTACGCAGTGGTCACTTATGGATCTATAGCAACGAAGTAGATGTTGCCAAGACACCTTTGCAGCAATTTATGCATGGACAACAGGTAGATGTACTGGACCATAAAGGCAAGCCTTTGGGTACGGCTATGGTTAATCCTCAGCAACTGATTTGTGGGCGTTTGGTAAACCGCCATGTCGATGCACCACTGGCGCAAACTGATCTGGTGGTGCGCTTGCAACGGGCTTTGGTTAGCCGTGAAAACCTGTTTGCCGCCCATTGCTATCGGTGGGTTTATGGTGATAGCGATGGCCTGCCGGGCTTGGTTATAGATCGTTTTGGTGACACCATTGTGATACAGATATCACTGGCTGGTATGGAACTGTTGCTGGAGCCATTACTGGATGCTATTAATCAGGTGCAGCCCGGGTTAAATATACTGCTAAAAAATGATGGCAAGATGCGCCAGATAGAGGGTTTGGAAGACTATGTGCGTATCGCTCAGGGGCAGGTGCCTGAATTGGTAAGTTTGCAGGAAAACGGGGTGGCCTTTGTGGCCCCGGTTTGGCATGGCCAAAAGACCGGCTGGTTCTATGACCACCGTTTAAATAGGGCTCGGGTACAAGCCTTAAGTAAGGGTAAGCGGGTATTGGATCTGTTTAGCTATGTGGGTGGCTGGGGTATTCAGGCAGGGGTCGCTGGTGCCAGTGAAGTGGTGTGTGTGGACGCTTCGGCTCAGGCTTTGGAACTGGTGCATGAGCAAGCCCGATTAAATGCTCTTGGCAATCGCGTTCAGACCATTAAAAGTGATGCCTTTGCCGCCCTTAAACAGCTCAAGGAAGAAGGTGAGCGCTTTGACCTGGTGATTCTGGATCCGCCTGCCTTTATTCAGCGACGTAAAGATATCAAAAGTGGCGAATTGGCCTATTTGCGCGCCAATCAGTTGGCTATGCGTCTGGTGGCTGATACGGGCTATCTGGTATCAGCTTCCTGCTCCATGCACCTGCAGCGCAGCCGTTTGGTGGATATTGTCAACGAAGCCAGCCGCAAAAATGGTCGTCATGGGCAAATACTGGAGCAGGGTGGCCAAGGTGGTGATCATCCTGTTCACCCAGCTATTGCCGAAACAGATTACCTTAAGTCGATTTTGGTAGGTGTGAGCCCGGGGTATTGAACCTACGGTTAACGACTTTGATCAAGGTAGGCATGGTATTTCCTCGTTACAATATTCACTATACAAGCCATTATTAAATTTAGGATTAACCATGACCACCCCTGTACCCGTGAGTTCCCAACGGCGGGAATATAGCCACGGTAGTTTGACGCGCAAGCAATTACTGGATTGCCCGGTGGCCCAGTTCGAGAGCTGGCTGCAGCAGGCCAATGATGCCGGTGTGACTGATGCCACCGCCATGACTTTAGCCACGGTGGATAATCAGGGGCGGCCGTTTCAGCGCATGGTATTATTAAAAGGCGTGGATCAGCAGGGCTTTGTGTTTTTTACCAATCTGGGTAGTCGTAAAGCCCAACATATCCAGCAAAATGCCCATTTGTGTTTGCACTTTGCCTGGTTGTCTCAGGATCGTCAGATCATTATTAATGGCCAGGCCAAGGCCTTAAGCAGAGCCGAAAATATAGCCTATTTTTTGTCCCGCCCAAAGGCTAGCCAGTTGGCCGCCATGGCTTCCAGACAAAGTCACCCCATCACCACCCGACGTGTACTGGAAGAGAAATTTCTGCAACTAAAACAACAGTTTGCCAAGGGTGAAATAGAAGCTCCCAGTTTTTGGGGCGGGTTTCGTGTAGCCCCGGAGCAAATAGAGTTCTGGCAAGGAGGTGAACATCGTTTACATGATCGCTTTATCTACCAAAGGCCGGATCCACAAGCATCATGGCAGATTGACAGGTATGCCCCTTAGAGAATGTCTGAGCAATGCACCAATCCGTCATTCTGAGCAAGGCGAAGCAGTCTTTACCATTTAAAATTAAACGCTTGGGTATTGCCACGTCACCAAGTTCCTTGCCAAGACAAATTTTGCTTGCGATAGTCAGGTTTTAATCTGGGCGTAGATCGGGTTTTAACCCGACCCACAAGCCATTTCTGCAAGGTCTTGTCTGTGCTATTGCTCACAACCCTGATAGGGCGTTAGCTTGCCGGCTGCCTGATAATAATCAAAGCGATTGGCCAGTAATGCTTTGATGGCACTGAGTTCGGTTTCCTGTTGTTTTATCCATGCATCCTGAGCCTGCTTGATATCTAACACACTGTCCACACCATGGTCAAAACGGGTTTGGGCATGGGTAAATGCCTGCTGCGCTAGGTTCACCCCCTGTTGGGCGAGTTTTAATTGGCTTTGCAGGGCCTTGTCGGTGGCTCTTTTGAGTAGTAGTTGTTGCTGCAATTGTTGGTGTTTGGCGGTGGCATCATAGGTGGCATTTATCCAAGTCGTATGCAACTGTTGTTTGGACAATTTGCCGGCGGTATTAAAGGGGGTAAACGAGGCTTTCACCCCCCAGCTCTGTTCACTGGTATTCTGCTGCAACTGGTAGGCGGCCTGCTTGTAGTTATAAAACAGGGCAACCTGAGGCCAAAGTTCAAATTGTGCCGTCTGATAGTCCAATTGGGCCATGCGTTTGGTTAGCTGTTGCAATTGCCATTGTGGGTGTTGCCGCACTGAGCTGATAGGGGTTGTGTTTGGGTCGGCTGTGTGGCTTAGGTCAGGGCCAGTGCATACCAGCAACTGTTTGATGCTAGCCAAGGGGTCAAGGCGTAAATTCGGGCTCTGATTAAGCTGGGCACTCAGGTCTTGCTGAATCAGTAGTAATTCGCTTTGCGCTTTGTGCAGGGCTGCCTGACGCTGGTGCTGCTCCAGCTGAGCTTGCAGCCATTCTGCCAGTACCGTCTGACCTTCCTGATAACGTTCAGCTACCGCTTGAGTGCGAAAATCAGTGTGGGCCAGTGCCTGAGTTAGCAGGGCCACTTGGTCGACTTTTTCCTGAAAATCCAAAAACCCCTTCAGGGCCGTTTGTTGACTTTGCAGGGCCAGAGCATGGCCTTGAGTTTGGTAGTATTGCCATTGCAACTGGGCCTTTTGTTGAGGTAGCTGGTTTAGGTTATGCCACAGGCCACCGATAACGGGTTGTTCAATACTGGCCGTGGTGGTGCTGTTATACTGGGAGTCTTGCGGTATACCCAGACTGCTTAAACCGGTTAGTTTACCTTCTTGATACTGGTAGTCCACGGACAGCTTAGCGCCGGAGGGTAACAGCCAGTTAACATTGGCAGTGGATTGAATGCCGGTCGTATTATGGTCGATATAACTAGTGCCATATTGGTCTTTTGCGGCGCGTTGTACCTGCGAGGCCACACTGAGCTTGGGGATAAAGTGTTGCTCGGCCAGTTTGAGTTGCAGTGCCTGTGACGTTTGGCGCTGCTGGTGCTGCATGGTGGCAAAACTTTGTTGCATGGTTAGTTCAACAAAGTCAGTCAGACCCAAATGTAGCGGGGCTGTTGTCTCCGACACAGCTTGTGCTGTGACCGGCCAAAAGACAGCCAGAAGATATGGCCATACAGGCCGTTTACGTTTGTACTTCTGCATCTTAACCCGGCTCACTAAAGGCAGTGCGGAAGTGTTTGGTAAAGGGATCAAAAATATAATTGATCAAACGCCGTTTGCCAGCTTTGACTTCCACATTTAACTCCAGACCCGGGCGTAAAAAGGCCGGCTCCAGCCCCCGTGCCGACAGATCAAACTCGGTAATCTTGCCCAGCATACGGAATGAACGACCTTCCCCCTGTTTGGCTTCTGAGGTGGAGTTGGAAACAAAATCCACCACGCCATTGATATAGCCATGATCATCGGGATTATTGCCCTGAGCGCTGGCCCGAAAAGGCATGCCTGGCTCTACCCATACGGCGTAAGCCGAAGGAATCTGAATTTCAATTAATAAATCCCCCTTGTTAAACAGGGGCCGCAGGGTAATCAAAGTGCTATTGGCACTAATAAACTCGCCTGCACCTTTGATTGCCACGCCATCAACCGTACCTTCAATAGGTGCCCGCAGCAGCATATCAGCGCGCAGGCTGTTGCTCTGTTGTGTTGCCAGCTTTTTCAGGCGTTCATGCAATAAATCGGTGATTAGTTCAAGCTTGAAATTGGCGAATTCGGTTGCTTCATCTGTGGCCAGCGGGTTTGCATAGGAATTACCAATCCAGA
>JASMLZ010000050.1 GCA_030748435.1 Gammaproteobacteria bacterium
AGTCGTAGCAGCATTAACCTGTGCCTGTACACTTAAATCAGCCCAAGAGCCAGAATAATGCACAGCATTAGCCGTAGAAGCAGAGTCAGAGGTCTCGTACAAGCTGGCAACAGTGCCGGCTACTAAAACACCCGACTGGAAGGCACCATCCTTATCCAGACCAGAGCCAACAGTTAAAGTGCCAAAGTCACCTTTTAAAGAAGCCTTACCCGAATCACCTTCCTTGCCACCATCAAAGCTGGCCTTAGCAGTCATTCCATTAGCCAACAACTCTTCAGCAGCAACATCCAGGTCAGAATCAATATCCAGAGCCTTGGTATTCACCACATAGGAGGTCTTCACGGAGCCAGACAAGGTCATGTCCGCTTGTGCAGCAACAGGCAGCGCAGCAGCCACAGCCATTGCAATTACAGTTTTTTTCATTTTAGTTTCCCCTTAAATGAATATTAAATATGGGCTGCAAATACAGTATCTTGCGTTCTTTTACAGTCCCAATAATATGGCTATCAGCAGCCACAAGGTGGATTTATACCCACTCGAGAGCCTATATTAATGATATTTGTGATATTTACAATACAAATTATTAATTTAATTGCTTTTTTATCATTTATGGAATACTATTAGGTGTGTTTTTTATATATATTTTTATTAAAAATGCAATCATAAGAAGTGCTATTGCACAATAGCCAGACCCATAGCAGGTCGAATTTTGCCCGCAAAGCAAGTGAGATAACCTAGGCCAGATTGATTAAATAAATGTGTTTGCCAAGCACAAAAGTGAGGCTATGCCTCACACGAGGAAGCATCGGACCAATTTATAAATCCGTGATTATGAGTGTAGGGGAGCAATACTTTTCCAACAACATCAATAGGTTAGCGCTTTCCACGCCGCCAACCTCCTTGCCATAACAAATATTGCGCAGACATTAAGGCGGCTCTAATGGCCGCCTTGAATAGCCGGGTAACTAAACTAGTACATCTATTACTTAGGGAATCACCCTAAGCGGCAAGACGCACCGTGCCGGGAACACTGGATCATATCACTGCACCCGGCAATATCATGTGGCGGGTGCACTAGGTAACGATATTGTGCTCTGGGCCAAAGGGGAATTTGGTAATATTTTCTGCCCCGTCATCACCTACGACCAGAATATCGTGCTCACGATAACCACCAGCACCGGGCATCCCCTCAGGTAGCATAATCATAGGTTCAATAGACACCACCATACCGGGTTCCAATACTGTATCTATGTCTTCGCGCAACTCCAGACCCGCTTCACGACCATAATAATGGCTTAGGGTGCCAAAGGAGTGGCCATAACCAAAGGTACGATATTGTAAGACATCATGGGCAGCGAAAATCTCGTTTAATTCATGGGCGATATCACAACAACGTACGCCTGGTTTAACCAGCTCCAAACCACGACGATGCACCTGACAATTGATCTCCCACAATTCCAGATGGCGCTCGGATGCATGCTCAGCAAACAGTGTACGCTCCAGTGCTGTGTAGTAGCCAGCAATCATGGGAAAGCAGTTTAAGCTGAGAATATCACCAGCTTCAATCTTGCGGGAAGTCACCGGATTATGAGCCCCGTCAGTATTAATACCAGACTGGAACCATACCCAGGTATCCATCAATTCACCATGCGGAAAAGTCTGGGCAATTTCGCGTATCATAGCCTGTGTGCCAGCTAGAGCGACCTCATGCTCAGGCACACCCACCGCAATAGCATCACGAATGGCGGCACCGCCGATATCGCCAATGCGCGCACCATGTTTGATCACCTCAATCTCTTCCGCAGATTTAATCATGCGCATCTGCATGGTCGGCACACCAATATCAGCAAACTGAGCATTGGGAAATGCCTGCTTGATGGTCTCCATCGTCGCCAAAGGCATATGATCATATTCCACACCAATGCGGCTACCATCTTTCATCAAGCCTTGTAAGGCAACAAAGAAATTGCCTTTTTGCCAATCGGTATAGACCACATTATCGCCTAACTGATTGCGACGATAAGGCTGTCCGCCATCGATATTGGCTGTTACTGTGGTGTAGTTATCGTGGGTAACAACCAGACCATAGTCACGACCAAAGCGACAATATACGAAGTCGGAGAAATAGTTGATATTGTGGTAGGAAGTCAATAACACAGCATCAAGATTAGCAGCACTCATATACTGGCGCAGCTTGGCTAAGCGGTTACTCAACTCCTGCTTGGAAAAAGTTGGTTGTACTTTATTACCATTTGGAATAGTAATGGTACTGGGCATATTGTTTGGATTCATAGGACATACCTGAAGTTATCAATTTACAGCAAACTATTACAGCGCTTAGGGACATAATATATCCGGACAATATATAATAAAAATTAATTATCACAATAGGATCATTAATATTTTTTATACATGTATCTATAGCCTGTTTTGTTTGATATCTGAATACATAATTGGCAAACTGTGACCCAAGAAGACATTATTGTTCATAATTTCAAACAACAGGTAACAAAATGGCGAAAAACAAACTTATCGGTGATCCGGTTATTGTTTCTATGTATGCCAATCAATTCAGCTTTCTTGCACGCCCTCTAAGCCGCAACCTGAACTCTGCCACCGATGTCGCTCTGGTAGGCCTGCCTTTTGATCTGGCAACCACCGGCCGCGCTGGTGCCCGTTCCGGGCCCAACGGTATACGCCAGGCCAGTAGTAATTTAGCCTGGGAAGGCCGACGCTGGCCCTGGGATTTTGATGCCTGCAAATACTTAGATATTGTGGATTATGGCGACCTTGACTTTATACCCGGTGATGCACAGGATCTGAATAAAGCCATTGCCAACCATGCCAAAGCTATTCTGGACTCAGATACCAGCATAATAAGCATGGGTGGCGATCACTATGTTACCCTGCCCCTACTGCGCGCCCATGCACAAAAATATGGCAAGCTGGCACTGATCCACTTCGATGCCCATACGGACACCTACCCAAACGATACAGAAATTGATCACGGCAGCATGTTTTATCATGCCCCTCGTCAGGGTTTAGTTGATCCTGAACACTCTATTCAGATTGGTATCCGCACAGAATACCGACCTCAGGAACATCAATATCAGGTACTGGATGCTGCCACAGCCAATGATATGACAGCAGCCGATATTGTCACAGCAATTCAACAGCGGGTAGGTGATATGCCAGCCTATCTGACTTTCGATATAGACTGTCTGG
>JASMLZ010000051.1 GCA_030748435.1 Gammaproteobacteria bacterium
ATCGATGCCGAACATGAGGGCGAGGTTCTGCAACACCTGAACGACGATATCCAGGCTGACTTCCTCAAAGGCATGGATATGGAGGAATTACTGCAAGCCACAGAAAATCTGGATACGGACAATTTGGCAGATATTCTGCAACAGCTGCCAAAAACTGTATTACGTGAAGTCTTGCACAGCATGGACCAGCAAGACCGTGAACGCGTTGAAAGCGTCTTGCAATATCCAGAGGATACCGCTGGTGGTCTGATGAATACAGACATTATCAGCGTGCGCCCAGATATCACCGTTGACACCGTCTTACGCTATCTGCGACGCCATGAAGATATGCCAGATACTACAGATAATATCTTTGTGGTAACGCGTAAAGACCGTTATATAGGCTTGCTGCCCATCACCAAGATGCTGGTTAGCGATCCGCATACGGAAGTTAGAGAAATCATGGACACGGAGTTGGAAGCCATTAACGCTGACCTACACGACTCTGAAGTAGCCAATCTGTTTGAACGTCATGACTGGGTATCTGCCCCGGTAGTTAACAAGGAAGGTCGTATACTTGGCCGTATTACCATTGATGATGTGGTAGATGTTATCCGCGAGGATGCCGACCACTCCTTGATGCGCATGGCTGGTCTGGATGAAGACGAAGATACTTTTGCACCGGTTCTTAAAACCTCAAGGCGCCGTGCCGTATGGTTAGGTATTAACCTGCTTACCGCCTTACTGGCGTCCTTTGTGATTGGTTTGTTCCAGGATACTATCGAACAGGTAGTGGCACTGGCTATCCTTATGCCCATCGTTGCCAGCATGGGCGGCATAGCAGGTAGCCAAGCCCTCACTCTGGTTATTCGTGGTCAGGCTCTAGGGCATGTAGAACGCAGCAATATTGCTTATCTGTTAAATCGTGAGGTCATTGTTGGTGCTATCAATGGTGCCATTTGGGCCCTCGTGGTGGCCAGTATTGCCAGCTGGTGGTTTGACGACATAACCATTGGCATGGTGATCGCTATTGCCATGATAATTAACCTGGTGGTAGCTGCCATTACTGGCGCCTCGTTGCCTGTATTACTGAAAGCCATTCATATCGACCCAGCACTGGCTGGTGGTGTTATACTTACCACTATTACCGACGTAGTAGGGTTTTGTGCCTTTCTGGGGCTAGCTACCCTCTTCTACGCTTAATCATCAAGGAACACTATATGGGACGCGCCAAAGCACGCCTAGCTGCTGCTGAACTAGACGCTCTGCGCACACAACAAGAGCCAGAACAAGAGTTGAGCCGCACACAGATAAAAAAGGCCATGGAAGAATTACAAAAGCTGGGTGGCCGCTTAGTTGAACTCAAAGCCAGCGAACTAAAAAAAATACCCATGAGTGAAACCTTGGCAGCCGCCATCGAAGAATCTCACCGTATCAACCAAAACGAAGCCAAACGCCGCCACTTACAGTATATCGGCAAAGTCATGCGTGACGAAGATGCCGACGCTATCAGCCAGGCTCTGGCCATTATGGACTCCAGCACCGACCAGCATCGACAAGCTTTTCATCAATTAGAACGTTGGCGTGATGGGTTACTGCATAATGATCAACAAACCATGCAGGATATTGTCAGCCAGTGTCCTCAGTTGGATCGTCAACAGTTGAACAACCTTGTGCGCTTGGCACAAAAAGAGTCCAGACAGGGAAAGCCACCCACAGCGGCACGTAAATTATTCAAATATCTACGCGAATTGAGTGATCTGTAGGTCGGACTGTAGGTTGGACTCAGCGTGCCCCGTGAGCGTAGCGAATACTTTGGGTATTAGTCCGACATTGTCGGGTTAAAACCCGACCCAAAACCGATTAAAACCCGACCCACATCTTATTTCGCGGCTATTGCCTGCCGCAAATCAGCCAGTGTGGCCGGAAATTGGATGTCGGGATGTTTGGTTTGTGCTTGCTGTAACAAACGCTGACGCAAGGGGTTACGCTCGACCAGATGCAAATAATAAAGACAGGTCTGAGCATCTTCCACAGCCAGCCCCTGCTGCTCGGCCCAGCTATTGACCAAGTCAAATAGCTCACTGGAGCTGGGAGCAGGCAAAGCTTGTCCGACAGGCATTACCAGCTCTTCTCCAGCTAATACGCGATCACATAGTGCTTTATAGACATGTCTAAAGCTTGGCCACATTTGCTTTTGCGTCAAAGTTCGCAATTCAAACCAGCCCGTTTGTTTGCCAGCATGATAGACCGCAGCATGAGACCATGGGTGCCGCAAAGGTTCGCTGGCATAACGACAAGCCTCGGCATAAGCTTGTTCGGCAACGGGCAAACCAAAGCTTTGCTGACATTTTTCCAGTAACTGTAAAAATTCAGCGATACTGGGCATCCAGCTATAGGTCTGTTTAGCCATTTCCAGAGCCGCAACCAAGACATCCTCATCATAGGAACCAATACTGGTCGACCATTCCCGTTTGGCGATCACCAGTTCTTTGGGTGAGTTAAAGGCACTCTTGAACTTATGACCATAAATCACCATAAAGCGGGCGAATAGCATGTTCACCATACTCTTGGTGTGTTCATTTACCTCCGGAGATGCCTTGGGGGCAGTCTTACCAGTCGGTATTGCCGAGGTCGAGGACGGCGTCAGTGAGTTGCTGACGCTGCTCACGAGCATGGTATCGAGCTTCTTCATTTTGTGCGTAACTTCTAGATTGTCCCTGCTGTTGCACACGAGCCGCAGCAGTTTGTTGTTGTATATGTTCTTTCTTAACCCACTTGAGGAATTTCTGATCCCAGCCACCCGGGCTTTCACGACGCTCTCTATCCATATAGTAAACCACAAATTCATCACGCAGACCCATGGCAAATTCTTCTCTGACCTGCATATTATGCGCCAGCATGCGTAAAATATTAGCCGATGGTTGCCAGTCAGCATGCATGCCACTGAGCATAGCCTGCTGTGCTTCTTTAGCAGCAAAAATACGTGACAACTCATCATCTCGGCCGCGTTGTTCGCTAGCCGACTGGCGCGTGTGTGGTTTACTGGTAACTGACGATACGGACTTGACCGGGGATGGTTTAGTTACTTGTGGACTAACCGACGCTGCAGGCCCGTCCAAGACTGCTGAGGTTGGCAGAGGCAGGTGTAGATCAATAGCCAACAAGTCAGCGCTAACAGGGGACACGGACAACAACCCCTGACTAGCCAGCTTAGCCAAAATTAAACCCTGTTGTTGACGACTAAGGCCACCAGCCCTGGTATAAACACGTTGTTCGGCAACCGTCACCTGACCTTGCCAACCACCCACCAACTCCATCACCACAGCCAACATTACCGCTTCTTCCAACCCATAGCGGGTAGCCAACTCGGGCAACAAAGGTAACGGTAAACTTAAGGTCATAATGGGAACACCTGTATACGAGATAATTTATTGTACCAAATTCAGACTGTAAATTCTGCATTTATCCCGCTGCCAAGTCTGGCGCGGATGCTATCATTTGGCAAACTCTGCACACGACTCTGCCTTTTCTTTGCGGGCAGAACCAGCCAATATAGCAAGGCAACCCTAGCTTGATGTCATATATAGAATCTTGGCATAGTTATCACCAAGCATATCAAAGCCGGCAAAGGCACATGTCTATGGTATGATCCCTATCTACCTGGAGCAAACCACCTGATACTGACAAACTTAGCAGTATTTTGGTTTTCGGCAACAAAATAACTATCGCGCAAAGGTCTCACGAAGGAAACTGTCTATGGTTAATAATTCTGTTATCGAACTGATGCTAAAACATCAGTCGATTCGCAAATTCACTCAGCAAACTATCCCGCAAGCGCTGGTTGAACAACTTATACAAGCTGGGCAAGCCGCTTCAAGCTCCAGCTTTGTACAAGTCACCACAGTGATTCAGGTCAGCCGACCTGAGTTACGCGAAAAGCTGCAAACGGCCTCTGGTAATCAGGCCTATGTTGGCTCCTGCCCATTGTTTTTAGTATTCTGCGCCGATCTTAAGCGCAATCAGCAAATATGTGCTGCACGTGGTGTGGACATGCCGACAGGCTTTACCGAACAAGCTCTGATTGCCAGTATTGATACGGCAATTATGGCGCAAAATGTGCTCTTGGCAGCCGAGAGCGCAGGCCTTGGTGGCGTTTATATTGGCGGTTTACGCAACCAACCGGAGCTGGTCAGCGAAACCCTCAATTTACCCGATCAGGTGGTCGCGCTGTTTGGTATGTGTCTGGGCTATGCCGCGCAAGATCCCGGACTCAAACCACGCTTACCCACCAAGGTGGTACTGCATCAGGAACAATATCAGCCATTGGCGCAAACCGAGCTAGAACAATACGACCAGCTGTTAAGTGCATACTATACGCAGCGCACCATGGGTAAGCTAAATACCAGTTTTAGTGAACATATTGAAAAAACACTGAATAAAGAGGCACGCCCCTATTTGCTTAGCTATCTGCAGCGGCAAGGTCTAATGACACGATAACCACAGTTTGACAGGCACAGGCTATACCGTCCGCAGCCAAGCAAATATCAATAGCGGGGTGACCCCCGCCACAGGCTATCAAGGACAAATGTACCCTTATATTTGGCGCGCTGCTATCAACTCTTGCCAATGCACCGGGCCCGTCTGGTGCACTGAAGTGCCTCCCGTATTAACCGCCACTGTAACCGGCATATCAAGCACATCAAATTCGTAGATAGCTTCCATACCCAATTCTGCAAATGCCAGAACTCTGGCATGCTTAATGGCTTTAGATACCAGATAAGCAGCTCCACCAACAGCCATCAGATAAACCGCTTCGTTATCGCGAATGGCGTCAATAGCTACTTGACCGCGCTCTGCCTTGCCAATCATACCTAACAGCCCTGTCTGTTCCAGCATGGTGCGGGTAAACTTATCCATGCGAGTTGAGGTAGTTGGGCCGGCCGGGCCCACCACTTCGTCACCCACTGGATCAACGGGCCCCACGTAATAGATAAAGCGCCCTGTCAGGTCAACGGGCAATGGCTCACCTTGGGCCATCATATCAACCATTTTTTTATGGGCCGCATCACGGCCAGTCAACATCTTGCCAGACAACAACAAGGTTTCACCTGGCTGCCAAGACTTTACATCTTCAGCCGTGACTGTGTTCAGGTCAACCTTACGGGCTCCAGCTCCTGCATCCCAAGCAATTTCTGGATACTCGTCCAAACTGGGGGGTGTCAATAATGCCGGACCATGGCCATCCAAAGTAAAGTGCGTGTGGCGGGTGGCCGCGCAATTGGGAATCATACAAATTGGCAACGAAGCAGCATGGGTTGGATAATCCAGCACTTTAACATCCAGAACCGTTGTTAAACCGCCCAATCCCTGCGCACCAATACCCAAATTATTAACCGCATCAAAAATTTCCAGCCGTAGTTCTTCAGCCCGATTAGCCGGCCCGCGGGCCTTTAATTCATGAATATCAATAGAGCCCATAAGCGACTGCTTAGCTAGCACCGCCGCCTTTTCTGAAGTACCACCAATGCCAATACCCAGCATGCCAGGCGGACACCAGCCGGCTCCCATGGTCGGTACTGTTTTCACTACCCAATCAAGGATACTATCGGAAGGATTCAGCATTACCATTTTGGTTTTATTTTCCGAACCACCACCTTTGGCTGCTATCTGAATATCAACCTTGTCACCGGGTACAATGCTAGTATGGATTACGGCAGGCGTGTTGTCTTTGGTATTGCTACGGGCGCCAGCCGGGTCAGCCAGAATAGAGGCACGCAATTTATTGTCAGGATGATTGTAAGCCCGACGCACACCCTCGTTGATCATCTCATCCAGACTTAATTTGGCATCCCATTTAACATTCATACCCACTTCCACAAACACGGTTACAATACCTGTGTCTTGGCATAATGGCCGCCTACCTTCAGCACACATACGTGAATTAATAAGAATCTGTGCCATGGCATCCTTGGCTGCTTGAGACTCTTCACGCTGCCAGGCTTCGTGGACTGCCTGAATAAAATCAATGGGATGATAATAAGAAATAAACTGCAGTGCATCAGCAACACTGTCGATAAGATCGTCCTGACGAATAACGGTCATAATGGATTCCTAGCCTAATCCGTAAAAAGAGGCCGTATTATACCTTATTTTTGTCTACGACTTGATAACAGCTGATCAAGTTAAATCAACTAAACAGAGAGTATTCAGCAGGCAAATAAAAGGGCTGATCCCGTGGTCAGCCCTTAAATTACAACATGTAGCAATCCACTGGCACACCAGCTAGATTATATTAAAGAGGGCTTTGTACGAGCCGGTATTTTGTTATGTGACAAGGCGAAAACGCACGCAAAGAGGGAATTTATATATGATAAATGACCGATTGAGTACGTTTTTAACGCCGTCACAGGACAAAATAACTATCGTGCAAAGGTCTCTTAAAATTACCCGCCAACAAAGTTAATCATAATACCTGCCGCCACTGCGGAACCAATAACCCCAGCCACATTTGGCCCCATAGCATGCATCAGCAGGAAGTTTTGCGAGTTGGCTTCCAGACCCAGTTTATTGGACACACGGGCCGCCATCGGCACGGCCGATACTCCAGCCGAGCCAATCAATGGATTAATGCCACCACCACCAAACTTGTTCATCAGTTTAGCCATCAACACACCAGAAGCTGTACCAATGCCAAAGGCAACCATGCCCAGCACCAAAATACCCAAAGTGGTCAGATCCAAAAACTTATCAGCCGACAGCTTGGAACCAACAGCCAGCCCCAAAAAGATAGTCACAATGTTAATCAATGCATTCTGAGTAGTGTCTGACAAACGATCAACAACACCGCTTTCTTTCATCAGATTACCAAAGCAAAACATGCCCAGTAATGGGGCCGCATCAGGCAACAACAAAGCAACCAAAATCAACAGCAACAAGGGGAATACAATCTTTTCTGACTTGCTTACATGGCGTAATTGCACCATCTTAATCTGGCGCTCCTTCTCATTAGTCAGAGCACGCATAATCGGTGGCTGAATCAAAGGCACCAATGCCATATAAGAATAAGAGGCCACTGCAATGGCACCCAGTAAATCCGGCGCCAGTTTACTCGCCACATAGATAGATGTAGGGCCATCGGCGCCACCGATAATGCCTATCGCTGCGGCATCGGCAAGGGTAAAGTCCATCCAGCCCAAAGTAGTTAAGCCAACGGCACCCAACAGTGTAGCAAAAATACCAAACTGGGCAGCGGCACCCAAAAACAGTGTTTTAGGATTGGCCAGCAGAGGACCAAAATCAGTCATGGCTCCTACGCCCATAAAGATAATCAAAGGAAAGGCACCTGTCTCGATACCTACCTGATAGAACATATAGAGCACGCCACCGGGGTCAGCCAGGCCAGCACCTGGAATATTGGCCAACAAACCACCAAAGCCAATAGGTAACAATAACAAGGGCTCAAAATTACGCCGGATGGCAAGGTACAGAAGCACCAAGCCAACAGCCATCATGGCACCCTGACCAGGTGTTACCTGATAAATGCCCGAGCTATGCCAAATTTGCAATAGTTTTTCCATAAGTCCGCGCTATCCTTATGCCAGAGTCAACAAGGTATCGCCAACCGACACCGCATCGCCTTCTTTTACGGCAACACTGCCAACAGTACCAGCCTTATGGGCGCGAACTTCCGTTTCCATCTTCATGGCTTCCAGAATCAATAACACATCACCTTCCTGCACGGCTTGGCCCGGAGTGACATGCACTTTCCAGATATTGCCTGCCAAGGGAGCAGACATGGGCTCACCGCCTGCCGCTGGCACTGCAGCAGGTGCAACCGCCACCGGAGCCGCCGCTGCACCCGCAACAGGGGCCAAACCAACAGCACTAATATCACCACCTTCAGCTACCTCAACAACATAACTCTGGCCGTTGACGTTAATAGTGTAAACAGACGCATCGCCAGCCTCAGCGGGGGTAGCAGCAGGTGCCACATCAGTTGCACTAGGCACTGGTTCAAAGGCTTCAGGGTTGCCGCGATTTTGCAGAAACTTCAGGCCAACTTGCGGGAATAAGGCATAGGTTAGAACATCATCTATTTCCCGTTCACCTGTTTCCAGCTTAATGCCTTGATCCTTGGCCAAGGCCCGCAACTCCGCAGTCAGTTTGTCCATCTCATCTGCCAGCAAATCAGCGGGCCGACAGGTAATAGCTTCCGCCCCTTCCAATACACGGGCTTGCAGATCGGCATTAAATGGGGCCAAAGCGGCACCATATTCACCTTTGAGCACACCGGCTGTTTCTTTCGAAATGCTCTTATAACGCTCACCTGTTAATACATTCAATACGGCTTGCGTGCCAACAATTTGCGAGGTAGGCGTAACCAGTGGAATATATCCCAGATCTTCACGTACACGGGGAATTTCCTGCAGCACGGCATCCAGTTTATCACCAGCACCCTGCTCTTTTAGTTGGCTTTCCATATTGGTCAGCATACCGCCAGGCACCTGAGCTACCAGAATACGGGAGTCGACACCCTTCAGGGAACCCTCCCATTTAGCATACTTTTTTCGCACCTCACGGAAGTAAGCAGCAATTTCTTCTAACTTATTAATATCCAGACCAGTATCACGCTCGCCATCGGCAAAAATGGAGACCACAGATTCCGTAGGGGAATGACCATAGGTCATAGCCATGGAAGAAATAGAAGTATCAACACAATCAATACCGGCTTCAGCCGCCTTCATGATAGCCGCTGTGGAAAGGCCAGTCGTGGCATGACAATGCATCTGAATGGGTAAGCTGGTTTCCGCTTTCAGGCGGGTAACCAACTCGTGGGCTGTGTATGGATTGATCAAACCAGCCATATCCTTGATGCAGATGGAATCAGCACCCAGATCCTCAATACGCTTAGCCAAATCTACCCAATAATCAATATTGTGTACCGGGCTCAAGGTATAAGAAATAGTGCCTTGGGCATGCTTGCCCGTGGGCTTAACAGCTTTAATAGCCGTTTGCATATTACGCACGTCATTCATGGCATCAAAGATACGGAACACATCAACACCATTAATCGCTGCACGCTCCACAAATTTACTTACTACATCGTCAGCATAGTGCCGGTAGCCAAGAATATTTTGTGCGCGAAACAGCATTTGTTGTTTGGTATTGGGCATCGCCGCCTTCAATGCCCGTATGCGCTCCCAGGGATCTTCTCCCAAGAAACGGATGCAGGAGTCAAACGTAGCACCACCCCAGGTTTCAATAGACCAGTAACCTACTTGGTCGAGTTTTTCGGCAATGGGTAACATGTCTGCCAAACGCATACGGGTAGCAAACAGGGATTGATGGCCGTCACGCAGGACGACCTCGGTAATACCTAAAGGTTGCTTGGAACCGGTCATAATGAAAAGCCTTTCTTGGGTAAAAAGTAATCTTGTGCACTGCTACAACGGACCAACGCCGGCAGGACAAACATAATTAACTCTGTTGATCTTGGCGATAGCGGTGCACTGCGGCGCTCAGTACCGCGATCAATTGCGGATCATTGGCAGCCAACTGAGCTGGCGTCAGGCCAACCCCAGACGCGCCAGCCTTAGCCGTTGCCGGTTCGGGTGCAGGGAACCATCTATTAATCACAGTAGACATGCCCTTGGTAGAAAATACCAACAGCGTCAAAAAGGTAAACACGAAGCCCATCCCATACATCATGAGATTCAGGCCATCGAGCATTAGATCGGATGATTGCACGATAAGCGCTCCGGTAATGATATGTTTTTGATCGCTTGTGGCGACCCCTATTTAACAAACCTAAGTCAGGTTCATATTTATTGCCATACGGTGCAAGGCAACATCAATTGTATAAGACTGCTTGCACAGCCCACCAATTTACCTACTGACAACGTCTGAAGCAAGTTTTCAGGCATTTTTTTTTACATTTTTATTACAGGCAGACTATTTGTCAAACAAATACAACACTTTCTCTACCAATGATGAAAATAAACGACAATTAACGACATTTTTGGTTCTATTTGATACTTTTACAAACGCAACCAATTACCCTGTTGAGACTGAAAAAACTCCCAATTAGGTGCCAATATAAAGGCACCCTAGCCACCCAACGGACGATATACGCCAACATTATCGAATCCCTGATCACGCAAGTGCATCGCATGCAATTGACTCATGACCCCCTTGGGACAATACAGCAAGTATTGTTTATCCTGAGGCAATGCCGCAAAGGCATCGTTGATCTTGAAGAATGGAATATTAATAATATTGGCTCCCGGCAGATTTAAGGGAGCTTGCTGTTGTTCATCTGGGTGGCGCACGTCCACTAGCACATCATTGTCACCCAATTTATGCGAAGCCGGCAATTGCTGCTGGGCGGCTTGCTCAGCTAGATCGGTAATATTCTGGGCTATGGCGCTTTGCAAAGCCTGCTCCAAAATATCAAAGTCAAAATTTGCCTCTTCTTCTTCCACCCGCGCAAGTTGCGCACGCACTGTTGGTCGGTCCGAAATAACACCACAGTACTCGGGCATACTAGCAGCAAATTCATAGGCCCCGATTTGCGTAGCAATATCAATGATATCCTGCTTATCAAAAGTAATCAGCGGCCGCAGCACCAAACCTTCTGCAACCTTGTCAATAACAGCCAAATTGGGCAAGGTCTGGCTGGATACCTGCGCGATACTTTCACCGGTAATCATCGCCTCAGCTTTAAGCCGTCTGCCCACTCGCTCAGCCGCCCGCAACATCATGCGCTTAAGTACCACGCCCATATGTGAATGATGCACCTGCTGCAGAATTTCCGCCACCACACCTTCAAAAGGCACAGTAACAAATTTTACCTTGGCGGCCGAACCAAACTTGTGCCACAGGAAGTAGGCAACCTGCTTAACGCCTGCCTCATGGGCCGCACCACCCAAATTAAAAAAGACAAAGTGAGTCTTGGCACCACGTTTCATGGTTAAGTAAGAGGCCACAATGGAATCAAAACCACCCGAAATCAACGACACTACAGGCTCCTGAGTGCCTTGAGGATAACCACCAAGCCCCTCTATGCGGCGCTCAACGATAAATAATTGCTGGCCTTTCACCTCTATATTTACTGTCACTTCAGGTGTATGTAAATCAACCCTGGCCGCCCCTGTCTGTTGTAACAAGCCACCACCTATATAGCGCTCCAGATCTTGGGAACTAAAAGTATGCTGACCAGAGCGTTTTACCCGCACCACAAAGCGCTTATCCTGCAAACGCTCACCATAAACCCGTATAACGTGAGCCAAAACATCATCGAAACTTGCCAAGGCATATTCCTGCACTTCAATACAGTGCGATATGCCTGGCGTACACGCCAGTGCCGCGATAATAGCCTCATAGTGCCCATTGGCAGCCGGAGGACAATCTATATCTATACGATCCCAAAGGCCACGCACCTTGATCTTTGGCTCAATTCGTTGCAGGATAATCTGCAGATTGGATTGCAGGCGCTGGATAAAGCGCTTACGCACAGGGCGGCTTTTGATAGTTATTTCAGGAAAGAGTTTGACGATAAATTTCATAATATCTGAACAGATTGTAAAAAACAGATTGGCGAGTCCGCAACAATACGGCCCCAAACGGGCAATTATTCCTGATTGGCCTAACAATGACAACAATGGCCTTGCGATTCTCTAAACAACAATAACCATAGGATTTCTATCATGCCACATACCATCACCGGAAACTGCCTTTGTGGGCAGGTAAGTTATCGCGCTAAAGCAGACCCAGTATTTGCTGCCCATTGCCATTGTGATGATTGCCGCAAGAACACCGGCAGTGATTATGCAGCCTTGGCTTTTGTGCCCATTGAAAGCCTGACCTGGCAAGGCGAGACACGCTCCTATAGCCATCATGCCGAGTCTGGCAACTTGATGACCAAACACTTCTGCCCGCAATGTGGCAGCCAACTGTTTGGCACCAACTCTGGTCGTACCGACCGCATTCATATCAAGGTAGGCACCATTGACGATGCCAGTTGGTTTGAGCCGTGGTATAACGTGTTCGCCAGCCGACGCCTGCCATCAACCCCCATTAATCCGGAGGTGCCTGACGCCGACACCATGCCACAACCAAAACCCAAGCCTTGAGAATAAAGCCCATGCGACCATTTAACCAACCGGGCCGCTCAGGCGTGTATGCACAACAAGCTGCTATTGCCTGTTCCCACCCCCTGGCGACCCAAGTAGGATTGACGATATTGCGCACTGGCGGTAACGCCGTTGACGCCTGCATTGCCGCCAGCGCAGTATTGGGCATCGCTGAGCCAGGCATGACCGGTATTGGCGGCGATTGTTTTGCCCTACTCGCAGCTCCCAACCAGCCTGTTGTCGCCATTAACGGATCAGGGTTTAGCCCCCTTGGAGCAACCCGGGAAGCCGCCATCGAAGCTGGCCTGAACCTAATACCCAGCCACTCCCCCTGGGCTGTAACTATCCCCGGCGCCGTCGCTGCCTGGGCACAACTACATAAAGACTATGGCCAACTCAGTTGGCAACAAATTCTGCAGCCGGCCATCCACTATGCCACTCAAGGCGTGCCCGTACACGAACGAGTTGCCTATGATTGGCAACATTTTGCTCAGACCCCGGGCCAGGATATCGATACAGCAGCAACCTATCTTAAACACGGACAAGCCTATACCGAAGGCGACATTTTTCACACCAGAACATTAGCCAAGACGCTGGCCCGCATCGCCACACAGGGTGCCGCAGGATTCTATCAGGGACCTATAGCCACAGATATGGTAGCCAAATTAAGGGCCCTTGGTGGTTGTCACCAGATGCAAGACTTTGCTCATATGTATAGCCAAGGTGAGGCTATGTATGTAACACCTGTAGCTCAGGATTTTCATCACCTGACATTGTGGGAATGTCCACCTAATGGCCAAGGCATCGCCGCCCAGATTATTGTTGCCATCATGGCACATTTTGCGGTCAATAAGCTTACTCAAACAGACTATCACCACCTCTTGGCAGAGGCCACCAAACTGGCCTATCAATTGCGGGATAACTGCCTCACCGACCCAGACTATATGACATTTAGCGCGGCTCAGATACTGGCCCCCAAATTTATCGCCGAACTGGCAGCAAGTATAGATATCCAACAAGCCAAACCCATCAGCAAAAGCCTGTTCCCTAATCATCAGGACACAACGTATCTGTGCTGTGTCGATAAGCAGGGACTCAATGTGTCCTTTATCAACTCCATTTTTAACTCTTTTGGCAGCGCCATTACTGCGCCTGCATCAGGCATATTGCTGCACAGTCGCGGCGCATCTTTCAATCTGGAGGCCAACCACCCTAATTGTCTAGCGCCCAGAAAACGACCGCTACATACTATTATCCCAGCCATGCTAACAGCGGGTAAACAGATAATTGGCCCCATGGGGGTAATGGGTGGTCACTACCAGGCCTGCGGACAGGCCCACATATTAAATCTGATAGTCAATTTTGGCTACACACCGCAAGCCGCCCTGGATGCCCCGCGCAGTTTTGCCTATGAAAACAAGTTAACGGTGGAAAGCAGCCTGCCCGCCGCCACCATTGACGGCCTGCAAGCCAAAGGGCATGTTATTGAGGTGGATACTGCTCCTATGGGAGGCGGACAGTGTATTATGCGCCAAGCCAACGGTGTCTTATTGGCTGCATCAGATCCTCGCAAAGACGGCTTGGCTTTGGGCTACTGAGCAAATCAAGCCAGCAAAGGACGTGGGCGCCCATTACTACCGATGGCAACAAAAGTGAATACACCTTCAGTGACCTTTACTACCTCATCACTATGGTGACGCACTGCCCAGACATCCACATGAATGGCTATGGAACTATTACCACGCTGCACTTCATAACAGAAACAACTTACATCATCACCCACAAATACCGGTTTATGGAAAGTCATTGCATCTACCGCAACGGTAACCACTCGGCCTTTAGCAACCCGGGCAGCAAACACCCCACTGGCGGTATCCATATTGGACATAATCCAACCACCAAAGATATCCCCATCAGGGTTGGCATCGGCCGGCATGGCAACAGTGCGGATTTCGGGCACTCGATTAGGCATAACATTGTCTGACACTTTCTCTCCTTAAGCCACAGGGGGCAGAATAAATAACCCTAAAAACCTCATCTTAAGGCACTCATCCGGCTACATCAACTGCACTTAGACCTTTGCCCGCTAGCTATTTTTTATGTCGGTGCGGACCAGTACCACCCTATGCGCCAACCACTATGTACTAACAAAGATATTAACAGGCTTGGCAAATATCCAACTTTCAAATAAGCTGTGCGCCTACAAAACCACACAAAAACAACAAAGAGAAACCGCAATGATGGGATTATTTTGGGGCTTACTGGGCGCATTATTTATCGGCGTATCCGACGGCCTGGCCAGAAAAACCACGCAAAGTGTGCCCATCCTGATATTAATTCTGGTAGTTATGGCCTTGTCTAGCCTGGTCTTAAGCGCAGGCTTTGCCGTTGCCGATAGTTGGCCCCAATGGCACGCCTATGCTTGGCTGGCTTCAGCCATATCAGGCTTGTTAAACCTTATTGCTCTGGCCTTTTTATACCATGCTCTGCACCGTGGCCCGGTCGCTGTAGCATCGCCTGCGGCTTCCAGTTTCACTGTGATACTGGTGCTTATCAATGGCTTTATGGGTCACCCATTTAGCTGGGGACATCTGTTGGCTGTGGGCTTGGTGTTTGTCGGTGTGGTAATGCTGACCCAGCCGGACAAAGCCAATAGCAAGCACAATCACTATTCTGCCCAGTGGCTGCGTACTACGGCATATTGCGGTCTGGGTGCTGCCACAGCCATTAGTTTACGCTTTTATTTAGCCCAAGATGCTGGAGATATTTTAGGTTCCGTGCCAGCACTCTATTTAAATCGCCTGTTTGCCTGTCTTTTCACTGCCCTAATATTGGCGTTTATGATTTTTCGCTCCGGTATACCAACCCTACCAAAGGGTCAGATCTGGTGGTTAGTGTTGATTCAGGCCGTCTTGGAAAGTCTGGCATTGTGGGCGTTCTTAACCGGTTCTGCCGATGGTGGCCGCGTAGCCGCCACCATTGGTTTTGCCGCCTTCGCTGCCATCTCAACTCTGGTTGCCTGGCTGTTATTTGACGAAAAGGTGCCCACCAAACGCTGGTTATGGATTGCTATTATTGCTCTGGGTATTAGTATTGCCAGCACCTTGTAACAAGCTTGGTAAGGCCACAACAAGAACCTATACCCCAGCAACTTTGCTAACGTCTACATAGACAGTTATGGGACCAAAGATATAGAAAAAAGCGTGAAATAGTTAAAAAAACGTGCGGAATTTTAGCTTTCTACTACAATTACGGAGCCTAATAAAATATAGAACTATACTAAAGGAAAGCAAAGTCATGAAAGAAACTGCGTCATTAAAACTGGGGCGCTTATTGCAGTTGGTAAGAAGCATGGAGTCTGAACTGGGTATAGATAGCCTGAGTAAAGCCGAAAAAGCATTATTCACCAGTGTGGTTGACTTATTTCCTAACCCAGAAGCCACCATCACTTTAACTGAGATACTGGCGCATCCGCACGTTGGCACTATGCCTCAGGCAACCGTATACAAGTGCTTGCGCGAGCTACAGAATAAGAACCTTATCTGCCACGCAGGTTCAAGAGGTTCTGGTATATATAAGCTTTGCTAGAGTTGGGCATAGGTGCAAATGCAATACAAAACCCTTGTTGCCTATTTGGAATGGCCAAAAGTCAGTTCGCTATCTGTTTAATAGCGGTTAATCAGGGCTTAAATGGGGCCAATGTCAGAAACTTAGACATCAACCCCGTGATTTGTCATTACTAAGCCTGCTCTAAGGCCTGAGCAATATCCGCAATAATATCGTCAACATGTTCGATGCCTACCGAAATGCGCACCAAATCCTCAGACACACCAGCCGTTACCAACTCTTCTGGCGACAATTGCCTATGTGTAGTCGTGGCAGGATGACAAGCCAAGGATTTAGCGTCGCCAATATTTACCAAACGCAATATCATCTGTAAGGCATCAATAAAACGCGCCCCAGCCTCACGTCCGCCATGGATACCAAAACTAAGAATACCTGAAGCCTTACCACCACAGATTTTTTCCGCTGTGGCACGGTAGGAACTATCGGCTAAACCAGCATAGTTCACCCAGCTAACCTTGTTATGATTTTGCAAATAAGCCGCCACTCGTTCTGCATTTTCACAATGACGCTCCATTCTCAGGCACAAGGTTTCCAGACCTTGTAATAGTTGAAAGGCACTTTGTGGAGACAAGGCCGCACCAGTGTTACGCAAGGGAATCACTCGACAGCGACCAATAAAGGCTGCCACACCCAAAGCCTCGGTATATACCACACCGTGATAGGAAGGGTCTGGTTCGTTCAGCAAGGGGAAACGAGCTTTATTTTTCACCCAATCAAACTTGCCGGAATCAACAATCATGCCGCCAATCGTGGTGCCATGACCCCCAATATATTTAGTCAAAGAATGCACCACAATATGCGCACCATGCTCAAATGGGCGACACAGCACAGGGGTAGCCACCGTATTGTCAACAATCAGTGGGACACCATTACGCTCAGCAATATCAGCCAAACGGGCTATATCAACAACATTGCCAGCTGGATTACCTATGGATTCACAAAATATGGCCTTGGTATGGGCATCAATATGTGCTTCCAGTCCAGCATAGTCATCATGGGAGGCAAAACGGGTTTCAATACCCTGCTTGGGAAAGGTATGGGCAAACAGGTTGTAAGTGCCGCCATATAACTGGCTGGTACTAACAATATTGTCACCGACGCTGGCAATACATTGAATAGTATAGGTAATGGCTGCCATGCCAGATGCTACGGCCAAACCGGCAATTCCCCCTTCCATTTCTGCCACTCGTTGTTCCAATACAGCATTGGTAGGGTTCATAATGCGTGAGTAGATATTACCTTCGACCTTTAAATCAAATAAGTCAGCACCATGCTGAGTATCATCAAAGGTGTAAGAGGTAGTCTGATAAATTGGCACAGCAGCTGCTTTGGATGTAGCTTCCGCTTCGTAGCCATGGTGGAGGGCCAATGATTCCAATTTCATAGTGAAGGTTCCCATTGTTATTTGTCAAACTTCCACTGTAGCAAATTACTTATGCTATAAATAGCACAAATAACGAATTTATTATCATCATTTGGAATAAGCTCACTCCCTGATGACCTTTGCAACATAACATTGCCCTACCTTCAAGCAACCTCTACAATGGCTGTCTAAGACTATTCATCCATAGAATAAACGATGCAAGATAAATGGAAAAAACACGGCACCAGCCGCCTGCTTTCAGCCTACCATAACTCTGCCAAAGGCCTACAAAACATTTGGCATACCGAAGCAGCATTTCGCCAAGAAGTAGCCCTGGCAGTGCCCATGTTGGTTGCCGCCTTTTTTGTTGGCCGCAGTATCACAGAAACAGCCTTGCTGATAAGCGTCTGTATTTTGGTATTGCTGATGGAAATTATCAATTCGGCCATTGAAGCTGTGGTTGACCGCGTAGGGCTGGAATACCATGAACTCTCAGGCAAAGCCAAAGATTTGGGTTCATTGGCGGTACTAACAAGTCTGAGTTTAGCCAGTCTGGTATGGCTATTGGTTATTGGTGACCGCCTACTCAGTTGATCATTCCGCTAACATAGGGCAAGACCAGTATGGCCAAATTAATACTCATCATGGTTGATGGCATTAGCGCCACTCACTTTGCCCGACATCGAGCCTACCTGCCCAATATGGATTATCTGGCCAAACAGGGCGCACAGGTGGTTGAGGGTATCAGCCCGGAAATGGTGGGCGTCTCCATGCCGGGGCGGACTTCTATCATCACCGGCACAGAACCCGGTGAACATGGCATCTACGCCAATCAGATCTATGATCCGCAACAGGGTTTGTTTCGTTGGGCCAACCCCTATGACGTGCGCACCAAGACCCTGCCACAATTAGCCAAAGAACAAGGTCTGAAAGTAGCAAGTATTGGTTATGCTATGCCCCGCCCGGAAGATTGCCATATATATATTGGCCCCTGGTGGGTCGATGATATGCTAATGCGAGCCAGAGATGAAAACCCTACACCATCAGATAAATTATGGCTTAAAGCAAGCGCCATGCACGATCCGGACAGGCTGGCTGAAAACCTGTTGCAACAAGGTAAAATTGAACACCCTGTACACCCAAACAGCGCTACCAATCGGGCCGAACGCATGCAAATGGGACTGCTGGCAGATCAACAGATGCTGGAAATTGGTGCGGCTCTGGCATGCTCTGCAGAAGCCCCTGACCTATTGCTGATGGAACTGGGGATGCCCGATTACTATATGCATAAGTATGGGCAATTTTCTCATCTGGCCGGTTTTTCATTACGCCACGCCGATGCCATGATAGGGATACTCCGTGAACGTTTGCGTCAAGCTGAATCCAGCCATGATTATCAGCTTGTGCTACTTAGTGACCATGGTCATACAGCTCTGCCTCATGCCATGTATATTAATAATCTATTGCCACCAGACACCCAGTGGAGTGGGGAAGGCTCGGTCTTGCATGTGGTACGCCAGAACTTGTCACACGATGCCGCAGTGACAGCCATATTGGCCAGCCACGGCATCGAACGCTGGAACGATAAGCATCTGCCAAGGGATACACAAACACAACTGATGACTTTTATGGCACCACAGGGCAGCGATATAAGTTTTGAAGTATCACCCAAGGGCTCATTGGCCCTAACTGGTGAGTCGAAGTATAAATCCAATCACGGCCTTAGACCGGGCCGCATGGAAGATTATCGTTTTTGTATTTGCCATGGTGGTGACATTGCCCCTCAGACAGTGCAACAGGCAACAGCCATTCAGGTAGCACCCACTCTGGCCAAACTATTAGGTATCAACACACCCTGGTCGGCACCAGCATTCTTGTAGCAGATCATCCAGTTGGTCTTGTCACCACCAGTTGACGTTGCTCCCATGGGCGCTCATCGACGGGCAAATGAATAATCGCTGACAAGGCACCAACCCCCACACCAACCCACCAAACCAAGGTGTAGTTGCCATACAGATCATACATAAATCCACCTAGCCAAACGCCTATAAAACTACCTAACTGATGGGAAAAAAACACCAACCCATACAAGGTGCCCATATAACGCAAGCCATAAATTTGTGCCACCAAACCAGAAGTCAAAGGCACCGTGGCCAACCACAAGGCGCCCATGACAAGAGAGAAAATAACCACTGACTCAGGTGTTATGGGTGTCAATATAAAGACTGCAGCCACCAAGGTACGCAATGCATAAACCACAGCCAGCAGATATTTGCGAGAATAATAACTACCCAACCAGCCGGCCACAATAGTACCGCCAATATTGGTCACACCCACTAAAGCAATAGCCCATGCACCCAAGCTTGAGGTGGAGCGAATACCCAATGACTGCAACAGGCTGTCAGGCTCTATCGCACTGCATACTTCCGTTATAAAAGCAGGAAAGTGTGCGGTGACAAAGGCCAACTGATAACCGCAGGAAAAAAACCCAATAAAAATAAATATAAATGACTTGTCACCAAAAGCTCGGCTGACCACTTTACTGATGCTTTCATCCAATTGTGATCTGGCCACCGCATCTGGTGCCGGTGCCTTAATCCAGGGCAGCACCAATAACGACAAGAGCACCAGCACCGCCAGTATTATAAACACCGTTTGCCAAGGCCATTGATCGAGCAGCACCTGAGTAAATGGCGGGCCTACCACCTGCCCCACAGAGCCTGCTGCAGTGGCAATACCCAGCGCCAGCGAACGGTGTTTTTCTGGTGTTGCTCGCCCTACAACCGCTAAAATAACACCGAAGCCAGTACCAGCCACACCAAAGCCAACCAAAATTTCCAAGAATTGATGTTGCCCGGGCGTAATGGCATAAGACGAAATCACCAAACCAACAGCATAAAATATAGCCCCGGCAAATATTGCCCGCCGATCGCCAAATTTTTCGCCTATAGCAGCAAAAATGGGCTGCCCCACACCCCACGCCAAATTCTGGATGGCAATGGCCAAAGAAAAGTCAGCCCTAAGCCAACCAAGATCATTAGCAATGGGTATCTGAAACAAACCAAAGGAGGCACGTACGGAAAAGCCCACTAGCAGAATAATACTGCCAGCCAGCAAAACCGGGGTAAAAAGCGTATTTTGGTTGGTCATTTTGTCGCGCACAAACGGTAATGGTTGCTAAGCTAGCGGAACAATAGCAGAAAAGAGCACATTTTCATCTAAACTAAAATATCGACTCTAGGAAATCCCCAGCCAATTATAGTCAATATCTTAGCGATTGCCATATGCCTAACACCCTATGCCCCTTGCCATGACGAATAGCAACCCAGTCAAGGCGGACAAGGGCCGCAATCAAGTTATTAAGCTAATTGAGAACACCCCCTAAGTCTTACCTTTACTAATACCATAAATATGCAAGGTACGGCTGGTAATTTCAAAACCATGTTCACGAGCAATAACCTCGATACGTTGATTAAGCACCGGGTCGTTAAACTCGATGACCTTGCCCGTCTTGATACATACCATATGGTCATGATCATCTTCAGTAGCCAACTCAAACACTGAATGTTCACTTTCAAAGCGATGCCGAACCACCAACCCAGCCGCCTCAAATTGGGTCAGCACTCGATATACCGTGGCCAAGCCAATATCTTCACCCTGATCAATAAGTATCTTATAGATATCTTCTGCACTCCAATGTTCACCGCCATTGGCGCGTTCCAGAATCTGATATATTTTCACTCGTGGCAAAGTGACTTTAAGCCCCGCCTTACGCAGTTCCTGAGTTTCAGTATTCATATTATTCTCTCTTGGCATATGCCTTAGTCAAACCTTCCTGAGCATCGATTATACCCAAGGTAGAGAATTGGGCAAATAACTATATGACCTGCCAAGCCACAGCCCATTTGACCCACATAATCCCTTACAAATATTGTTAACAAACCTATGCTGATGAAATTACCGGACTGGTTGACAAACATCATGGTTGCTATACCCAAAGACAGTTAAAGTGTGCGCCTTAAACAAACAGCAACAATATAAAAGGTCTGGTGTCATGGAACTGGTATGCCCAGCGGGCAATGTCCCCGCCCTTAAAGCCGCCGTGGAGGCTGGTGCCGATGCGGTTTATATAGGGTTTAAAGACGCTACCAACGCCCGCAGTTTCGCTGGCTTAAACTTCTCCGATGGCAAGGCACAGCGCGCCCTGCAACTGGCGCATAATAAAGGCACCAAACTGTTCGTCGCTATCAACACCTACCCCCAGGCACAAACCTGGCAGCGTTGGCAGAAGGCAGCCGATCAGGCTGTTGAACTAGGAGCCGATGCTATCATAGCTGCTGAGATCGCGGTGCTAGACTATATCAGCAACAAATACCCTCAGGTTAATTTGCATCTATCAGTGCAGGGCTCAGCCACCAACCGCGAAGCGCTGGCTTTTTACGCTAACAACTTTGGTATCAAGCGTGCGGTCTTGCCCAGAGTACTAAGTATGGCTCAACTGCGTCATCTAATAAAAACTTCACCCGTTGAACTTGAAGTATTTGGTTATGGCAGCTTGTGCATTATGGTTGAAGGACGCTGTTATCTGTCTTCTTATATCACCGACCAATCGCCTAATACCGGCGGCGTTTGTTCTCCTGCCAAGGACGTGGAGTGGAAAACTACCGATGCGGGTCTGGAAACCCATCTTAATGGTGTGCTGATAGACCGTTTTGCAGAACAGGAAAAGGCTGGCTATCCAACCCTTTGCAAGGGGCGCTTTCAGTCCAACGAGCATCTTTATCATGCTCTGGAGGAACCCACCAGTCTGAACACGCTGGATCTGCTACCAGAACTGATAACAATGGGGGTCTGCGCCATCAAGATTGAAGGTCGGCAACGCAGCCCAGCTTATATAGCTGAGGTAGCCAGTATCTGGCGGCAGGCTATCGATCAAGCCAAACAGGGTATTGCACCTAATAATCCAGCCTGGCGACAGAGCCTAGCCCAGCTATCAGAAGGCCATCAAACTACCCTGGGCGCCTATCACCGCCCATGGCAGTAACCTATTTTTGGACTGGTTTATATAACCGCCACACACGAGATACAGTATGCAACTGACCCTAGGCCCCGTGCCCTTTTTCTGGCCCAAAGACCAAATTCTGGATTTTTATCACGCTATGGCCCAACAACCTCTGGCGCGTATTTATCTGGGTGAAACCATCTGCAGCAAACGCCGGGAAATGCGTACTCAAGACTGGCTGGATTTAGCACAAATGCTTACCGATCAGGGGGTAGAAGTGGTGCTATCTACCTTGACCCTGCTGGAAGCCGAGTCGGAACTAAAAACCCTTACTCGCCTGTGCAAGCAGGATAATTTTCTGGTAGAAGCTAACGATATGGGGGCCATTAATCTGCTTCATCAACAGGGTAAGGCTTTTGTCTCTGGTCCAGCCATCAACATCTACAATGGTATCAGCCTGCGCAAACTGCAAAGTCTGGGCTTACAACGTTGGGTTATGCCCGTGGAACTTTCCGCCACCGCCTTGCAGGAAACTCTGGCCCAGGCCCAGTCTCTAAGTAGTGAACCCATGCCTGAAACCGAAGTCTTTGCGTATGGCCAGTTACCTCTGGCCTATGCCGCCCGCTGTTTTACAGCCCGTCATCGCAACCTTGCCAAAGACGATTGTGGTTTTTGTTGTATTGAATACCCGCAAGGTATTGAGTTAGCCAGTCAGGATGGTTCCGAACTGTTTATTATGAATGGTATCCAAACCATGTCTGCCAAAACCTATGATCTCTGCGATCAAGTCAGTAATATGCAAGATATGGGCATCACCGCCCTGCGCATCAGCCCCAATAGCATGGATCTGGCGCCAGTGATAACACGCTTTCAGCAAGCTATAGCTGGCCAACCTGTCGCAAGCGCACAAATCCGTCTTAATGATATTACCAGTGGCAATTGCAACGGCTATTGGTACGGGCGTCCGGGTATGGATCAAATTGACTAAGGGCGCTGCAATCTCTCAGTTGTTGACTTTACAGCCAAGAGATTGCTGCGCTGCCCTCGCCATGACAGCCTGATAAATTTTTGAGACTACTGCCAAGCCAGAGGTTTGGTTAGCCAGTGCATGCCTGTTTGCAGATGGGGTGGCAGGTCATCCAAGTCTACGGCATCCAACACATTACGAATTTCCAACCCTAATTCCGTATCACCACTGAGCTCTAACCGGCGTTGAAAAAACAAGGTGTCCGGATCCTGCTGTCGTCCCAGCATGCGTAGCAAGTCTTCACTAGGCCCAGCAATACGGCAAGTTTTTGCGGTGTATAAATCGGCTGGCATGCGGGACTGCACAAACAACTGCCCAGCCCGTAAGGTAAAAAACCAGCTCAGGTTAATATCTCGCACATGAATTTCTAACCAGTTACCTTCCAGACAATCAAGATCACCGTCTGCCAAGGGTTCGCGCAAGGCATGTTTACACACCTGCATAGCGGCCTGTTGCTGCGCCACCTGTGGCAAGCGATGGCCCACCTGCAAGCCAGTGGCAAGGCTCTTCAACACACCTTTGGCAGCAAGCCGTTTGGCATGTAAAGCGACATTATAAAGCATAGTTTAATCCTGCATTTCTGCCCCCATAACATTTGTATGAGGGCCATATCATTAAGTAGCGACCAGCCTACTTCAATTTTCCCCATTGACCCATGATTTGACTCAAACAGAGGAACTATAAAGATCATATGCAGCAGTGAAAGGAAACTCTGATGAAATATTCATTGACCCGTATCAACCACAACATATTGTGTTAAAACCGAAAAACAACTACATTATGTTGTGTTTATGGATCACAAGAAAATACACGGAGTCCTTTAATTATGTCCACCCCCGAACAGCTCCCGCAAGCGACAAGCCTGCCAATACAGCAGATCTGCTTTGATGTATTGCAGGAAAAATATGCCAAAGAAGCAGAAAAAAATCTTGATGGCATAGCCATGATGCACGCCATCCGCCAACGGGTCGCTACAGCCCTGGCCCAGGTTGAAAATACCCCCGCCGACTATGTAGATATTTTTATGCGCACCATGGAGGCGGGATTTATTGCTGGCGGCAGAGTCAACTCTGCGGCTGGTACCAAACTTAAGCACGCCACCTTGATCAATTGTTTTGTTCAGCCTGTAGGCGACTCAATCTCATCCCAACACAAGGGCAAAGCCGGCATTTATTCAGCCCTGAAAGATGCCGCCGAAACCATGCGCCGTGGCGGCGGTGTAGGCTATGATTTCTCGTCTATCCGCCCTCAGGGTGCGTTGGTAAAAGGCACCTCCAGCAGTGCCTCAGGCCCAGTAAGTTATATGCAAGTGTTTAACCAGTCTTGTGCCACAGTAGAGTCTGCCGGAGCACGCCGGGGCGCACAAATGGGGGTCTTGCGTATTGATCATCCGGATATACTGGAATTTGTCAGCGCCAAGTTACAAGCCACCAGCTTGAACAACTTCAATATCTCCGTGGCCGTTACCAATGATTTTATGCAAGCCATGCAACAGGGTGAAACCTTTGAACTGGTGCATGAGGCTGAACCAGCCGAAGCTCTGCAAGCAGCAGGAGCCTACCAGCGTGAAGATGGCCAATGGGTTTATCGGCAGGTAGATCCGCAGGCGATCTGGGCGGCTATTATGGATAATACCTATCAGGCTGCAGAGCCAGGGGTATTGTTTATTGACCAGATTAATCAGGAAAATAACCTGCACTATTGCGAAACCATTGAAGCCACCAACCCCTGTGGCGAGATACCCATTCCTGACTACGGCTGTTGCTGCCTGGGTTCTGTCAACCTTACTGCTTTTGTGCAGCAACCATTTAGCCCAGAGGTAGCATTTGACTTTGCAGGCTTTGCCCAAGTGGTCACACATGCCGTACGCATGCTCGACAATGTACTTACTGCCTCGGCCTGGCCTCTGGCCAAGCAGCAAAAAGAAGCCCAAAATAAACGCCGTATTGGCCTGGGCTACACTGGTCTGGGAGATACTCTGATTGAAATGGGACTGGCTTATAATAGCGAAGCAGCCAGAGAGTTTGCCGCCCGCCTGACCGAGTATATGCGTGATACGGCATATCGTGCTTCCATCGAATTAGCCAAAGAAAAAGGCGCCTTCCCCCTATTTGAGGCCGAAGCCTATCTGGACAGTGCTTTTTGTCAGCGCCTACCGGAAGATATTCGGGCTGATATTCGAACCTATGGCATTCGCAACTCTCACCTGCTTAGTATTGCCCCCACTGGCACCATTTCTCTGGCCTTTGCCGATAATGCCTCCAATGGCATAGAACCGGCCTTTGCCTGGTATTACACACGTACCAAACGCATGGCTGATGGCACTAGTCTGGACTATCCAGTGGAAGATCATGCCTATCGAGTATGGCAATCTCTGCATGGTGATGGCAGCAAAGAACAACCTTTACCGCCAGCTTTTGTCAGTGCTCTGGAAATCAGCGCCCGTGACCATATGTTAATGCAAGCCGCTATTCAGCCATTTATCGATGCCGCTATTAGTAAAACCGTCAATGTACCGGAAGACTATCCTTTTACCCAGTTCGCCGACCTTTACGCTGATGCCTGGCGTGCTGGCCTCAAGGGCATTACCACCTATCGGCCCAACGCCATACTGGGCAGTGTATTAACTGTGGAGAGCGCCCCCAAAGCCGAAAATAACGACAATCTTGACCAATCGGAACCTAATCGCAAACTGCAAATTAGCGCCACACCTGAAGTGGCACTAGCCAGCTTAAGGTGGCCAGAGCGCCCAGAATTTGCCACCGGCAATCCCGGTGTAACCTATATGGTAGGCAGTAAGAATGATCCTGCCAGCTCGCGCTTTGCCCTGTTTATCGGTCACACAGAAAACGGTAAAAACCATCCCTTTGAAGTATGGGTAAACGGCGCTGAGCAGCCCAGAGGCCTAACCGCAGTGGCGAAAAATCTCTCTATGGATATGCGTAGTGAAGACCACGAATGGCTGAAGCTCAAGCTCAATAGCCTTAGCAAAACCGCTGGTGTGCCCTTCGATCTGGCTATGCCACCAACCGGCCAGCAGGTGCGAGTACCGGGTAATGTAGCCGCCATGGCGAAGCTAATTGACTATCGTTGCCAACAACTGGGGGCCTTTGATGAAAACCAGACCCATGCCCCTTTGGTAGCAGCCATGTTCAGCCGCAAAGAACCAAAAAGTGGCACCACAGGCACCCTTAGCTGGACCGTGGATGTACACAACCCCACCACCGGCGATGACTTTGCCATGTTTGTCAAAGAATGTCTGTTACCAGACGGTTCCCATCGGCCCTACAGTGTCTGGTTATCTGGCTCATACCCATTGGACTTTAATGGCTTAACCAAGTCCCTAAGCCTAGATATGCGCGTGCTGGACCCAGCCTGGATTGGCAAAAAACTGCGCGGTTTAAGGGATCTGCGTGAAGCTCAGGGAGACTTTTTCGCTAAGGTGCCAGGTGAAGAAAGACAGGCTGTACAGCCATCTACGGTTGCCTATATTGCGCGTTTGCTGATTCATCGATATGCCATGCTTGGTATTCTTGATGCTGATGGCATGCCCTTAAATCCTATGGGCATGATGACCAGCTCCAAGTCGCAAGCCAGTGCTCAACCCAGTCAGTCAGCCAATAAGCTAACACTGATGGGCAAAGCTTGTCAGGAGTGTGGTGCCAGCGCCGTTATTCGGCGTGACGGCTGTGATTTTTGCACCGCCTGTGGGCAAATCGGCAGTTGCGGATAATGCCCTGCTGCCAATCCTGATGCGCCTGTAAAGACACACCAGCGCATCAGGGTTGGCACCCAATATTGAGCTCCAACTGCAGTCAAAATAAATGCCTGACACCAATGCTCACCACAGCACCATCTACACTACTGATTAAATACAGGCTTTGCAGCCAGTCTAATTGGGTATGCAGATGGGCAAAAGAATTCTGTAACTGGGTAAACCCTGCCTGCCCCACGCTCCAGTAGCACTTATTTTCCCCAAGTGGAATACAGTCACCATAAGCCATCAGCAATTCTGATACAGAAACCGACTGTTCATAGCTGTCATCTAGGCTTTTTAGGTTAATCAAATCTTGTTTCAACATCGTCACCCTCCTCCTTGTCTATATAGGCTATTAGAGCGCAAAATTTGCAATCAATATGGGAGCAACAATTAAAATAAATGGGAATTGCATGGAGGAATAGTGGAGATGGTTTAGTCGACATAGAAATTAACCGCCGCAGTTTTGTGCCGACTATCAACAATGGTTACATTATAACCGCCTCTGGAAAGAAGTTTTAAACTGCTATTGCCAGCTTGAATGTGCTGCAACGAAAGGCCGTTGACACTGACCCACAAAGGATAACGAGCACCTTTAATATCTAACGGCACACGCAGCCCTTCTGCCTTATAATGCAACACACTGCCATCCAGAGGATAAATCATTTCCAGCTCCTGCACTGGCCTGTCAAAGCGCCTTAAGGCTATCGGCGCCGGCGCTATAACGTGTGTAGGCAACTTGCTCTGGGGCAGTATATCGATGATATTAGCCATAATCGGCACAGCCGAACTTAAACCGGTATTATTTGCTCTATGGCTGCCATCGGGTGTGCCGACCCAAACACCAAACGTATAACGGCCATTGGTCGCTAGTGCCAATGCATCACTGCCACCTGGCCCGGTGCCTGTTTTAAAGGCCACAGCCTGCTTGCTATGAGCCCCATGCAAACGGCCTGATGACCCACTATTGTTACTTAATATCCAATTTAACTGAGCCACCGTGTTAGCCGGCAATAAGCGCTGACCTGGCAGGCTAATATCATGGTAGCTGCTCAAGGGGGATACCAGCCCCTGATTACCTAAAGCACTATATAGGCTCACCAAATCATAGAGGCGTATGCCAGCACCCCCCAACACTGTGGGTAAACCCTGAGCATTACTTAACTGAATACCAGTGGCAGCTAACTTAGCCTGAAATTTTTCTGCTCCATAACGTTGCATAACTTTTACTGCTGGTATATTCAGCGAGCGCTGCAAAGCCTTTGCCACGCTTACTGAGCCAGAAAAAGCATTGGCCATATTTTGTGGTTGGTAACCATCAATATTGGTGACACTGTCATCAATCATGGTATCAAAATAAATATCCCCATGGGCAGCAGCCAAACCATAGACAAAGGGTTTTAAGGTGGAGCCGGGGGAGCGCGTAGCGCGGATATAGTCCACCGCCCCAAAGCGGTTAAAGTCATAATAGTCCTGACTGCCTATATAGGCTTTGACCTTGCCGGTTTGACTTTCCACCACCAATATCGCCATATTCAGCCCAGCTTGAATAGCAGTATTTTTGGCTAACGCCGCCAAGCGCGCCTGCAAATCAGCATCCACAGTAGTCTGGGAGGTCAAATCACCCCTGTGCTCTCGATACCATGCCAGATGGGGTGCCAATTTGGTAAGTTTACGCTGCTGTGTGGGCACTGCAGACAGGTTGGCCATATGCATATAGGCGGCGCTAATAACACCTTTTTCCAGTGCCCTGTGCAGCACGTTATGGCGAGCTTGTTGAGCCCTGCCCGGGAAACGATCTGGGCGTCTGGCTTCTGGCGACTGAGGCAAGGCCACCAGCAATGCTGCCTCGGCTGGCGTTAGGGCAGAGGGCCACTTATTAAACCACACCAGACTCGCGGCGTTGACACCTTCCACATTGCCCCCAAACGGCGCCAAGGTCAGATATTTTTGCAAAATGTCGGCTTTACTAAACTGGCGCTCCAAAGCCAGTGCCTTGCGCATCTGATCCAGTTTATTCCACACAGTTCTGGGTTTTGGTTCCAGCAGGCGCACCGTTTGCATGGTCAGGGTTGAACCACCAGAAACCACGTATCCGTGGCTGATTAATTGCCCCACTGCCCGCAACATAGCCAACCAGTCTACGCCATTATGCTGCCAAAAACGCTGGTCTTCATAGGCCATTAATAAGTCCAGATAATGGCCATCCACATGGGCTTGCTCAGTGCGAATTCTCAGGCGTTCATCGGCCGCCAACAGCACATGCAAGAGCTCACCCTGTTCGGCTAGCAGATAGGTAGAATACTGCAAACGGCTATGGTCGATCTTGCCCACATAGGCATGCAGCCACCCCCAACCCCAAACCGTCATGGCCAGCAACCCTGCTATCAACTGCCGCAGAGCTCGCCTGTCATATAACCAAGTAAGCATGGCCATCACTAGGGCTCAATAACCACACGCCCCTCTGCCGTATTGGCCTGATATTGGGGACGATACATATCAGCAACTCTGACTGCTGGCACTATAAACTCACCGGGAGTCACTGCCCGCATAACATAAGCGATAGTGGATTCACCCTGATTTAAGTCGCGGTAGCCATGTTTTAGACTCCAAGCAGCAAGGTAACGATCATCTCGGAATTCCTCAAACTCTGGCTCGGTTTTAGCCAATACTGCTACTTCTGGCCTAATACCACTAAGGCGAGGAATTTCCAGTTCAAATCCGGCCGGTATGGGTGCCTCTAAAGACAACTCAACATCGGTGCCATTAGTGATCTCCAACTTGTGACGGACCAGCACTTCAGTGCCCACCTTAACCACATTAAGATCAATCTTCTCACCACTGCTGAGGTCATAATAATAGCTGTTTACGACCACGCCATTATGGCTTTGCGCCGCACTTAGGCGCTTATTAATGCCACTGGCGTTGATGGTTAAGAACATATCCTGCTCAGACTTGTTCTTAAAGCTGCTCCAACTATCCTGTTGCCGCAAATGCTCGGCCGCTTGCGACAGGGTCATCGTTTGCAAGTCAATACTAATAGGCAAACTGCCAGCAAGATATTCTGCTTCCCCCATCAGGTCGGCCAAGCGCAGTAACCAGGCTTTTTCCTGCGTGCTTAACCAACGCTTTTCCTGGGCTGTGGTAAACAGTTGCTGAATTTCGGCATAGGCTTTTTTCTTCTGCTCAGTAGTGCTATTGGCTACAGTCAGTGCGGCGTAGGTCGCCATGGCGGCATCACGCAAATAACTGCTGTAGTCAGTGCGATACCAACCCCCTGAGCTGTTTGGCTTAATCGACTCAGTCAACTGGGGCAGCAAAGCCGTTTGTCCCATCAAATCACTGGCCAGCAACAAGTGCACATAGACCTGTGGGCGATATGAGCCACGCACTGAGGTGGCAGCTAGATAGCGTAATTCGCCGGGGTCCAGCACACCCAATTTGGCTTGTAAATAATAGGCATAAGCCTTGGCTGCTACATTGTCTCCCCTATAGTTGCTAACATACTGCTTGGCCTGCTCCAGCATCAGTTCGGGCACATAGTGGCCACGCTTATCAGCGGCCATTAATAACTCCGTAGCATACATACTGAGCCACTCTTGCCGGTAACGCCCACCAGCCCATAAAGTAAAGCTGCCATCGCGCAATTGCATGGTGCCCAGATGAGCAATAGCCTGCTCCATATAACGCTCACGCATGGCCAGCTCGGGGCTCTGATGCCGGATATTGAGCAGCAAGTGTGACCATGCTTTACTGGTGGTTTGTTCCAGACAACCAAAGGGATAGTCATTGAGGGTTTGCGTTAACCACTTGGTGGCTACCACTGGTGCAGCTGTGGCTAGCACATCCAGACGCCGACTGCTGGCGCTTAAATCACCCACCATGCTCAATAGCATCTGCCTCTCACCTGGGGCAATATAGGCCTGCTGGTAGTGCTTTTCAAGCAAGCGGTTAAGCACCACTGTTATAGGCCAGGTATACACCTGTGGCGGTTGCCCCTTAGCCAGCACCCTTAGGCGCAGATCATGAGGCCCGGCTGTAAGGGCTTGAAGGCTGGCTGTCAGGTCTTGACGCTGCCCCTTGGCAAGGCGTATTAACTGTTGTTCGTTGGTTAATTGCAAACCAGCCGAGGTTTCCCACTGGAGTTCAATATCACTAGGTGGGAGTTCAAGGTTATGTAAACTTACGCCAATCTCAGCCCTATCGTCCACGGCCATAAATTTAGGTAATGCCGGCTGTACCACCACCGGATTGCGCACCAGCATCTGCTGGCTGGCAGCCCCCATAGCCTGCTTATCAAAGGCCACGGCCATAAGGCGCAAACTGCCATTAAACTGCGGTAGGGTAAAGTTAATATCCGCCTCACCATGCTTGTCCACTGTGAGCAGTTGGCTCACCAAGGCCACTGGTTTAACAAAATTTTGCATAGGCGGTGCAGTGGGGGCACCAGCATCACCATCACCACCAAAGTGCAAACGCAATTGCTCACCCTGTTGATGCTGAATCAGGTGCCCGTATAGATCCCTTAGCTCTATACCCAGACGACGCTTTTGCAAGAACCATTGGGCCGGGTCCGGGCTTTGGTAACGAGTCAATTGCAAAATGCCTTCATCAACGGCTGCCAGCATCACCGTACTGCCCTCTGGTAGATCGGTGGCCAACTGCATAGTTACGGGCTGATTTGGCCTGACCTGTTGGGGAGCCTTAATGCTTAGCGCAGCATGCAATTCAGGCCGCTGCACTTTGATATGGCTAATACCTATAGCTCGGGCAGGGCCAACATGCCCCGCACCGGGCCGATACACACTGGCCAGAAAATACACCCCCTGCCCCCACGCAGCTGTGGCTTCGAGGTAAAGCTCTGTTTCACCCTTGGCCAAATCCACTATGCGCTCTTCGACTATGCGATCATTAGCCACCATAAGATGTAACTGCCCAGCATAGGGCGCTTGGACTTTTAAGGGCAGGCTTTCACCTACCCGCAGTGCTTGTTTGCCGGGGGCTAACTTAACATTATCCGGCATAGCAGACTGTGAACCGTCGGCTTGCCACCAGCCATTGCGAAAGGCTAATTGGGTACGCTGACCACTGTTGCTGTCAATCACTTCCAGACGGTAACGCCCCCAGTCCAATATCCCCAAGTCGATACTGGCCAGACCCTTATCATTGGTAACCACCACACCATCGGCAATGATATTGCCATCAAACTTGCTCACCTTGTACTGCCAGCGCTTATGGCGATAGTACCAATGGTAGTCCCATTCTTCCTCGACCAGTTGGTAGCGCACCTTGGCTTTGGCAATAGGCTGCTGGGCGTCATTAATATTGGCAATATGGAAAAGAACCGGCTTTTGTTTGTCATAGACAGGGTAATTGTCCTGCGCCTTAATCCCCACCCAGCTAGGGAATTGCACGGCCGGAATAGTCATGGTGCGAGTCGCAGGGCGGCCACTGGGTTCGATCACCTTGACCCGCATATTGATTGCCAAAGCCTGCTGTTGCCAGTGCCTTTGCAGCAGGTTAGCAGGCACCTTGATGGTGGCTTGACCAGTGCTGTCGGTGCGGGTTTCCTGCAACAAAAACGTATCTGGCTTAAAGGCTTCTGCCGCGCCAAACACATACTTATCATACTGCTCAAACAAGCGTCGCTTTTGCCTGATGGTGGCGCTACTTTCTACGGCTAGATCCTGAGCTGGAGAACCATATAAATAATCACTTTGCAGAGGGATTTCCATACCATCATTAATATATAGTGGCACCTGCTCTGGCAGGCTAACTTGGATAGTCTCTGGCACATAATCAGCCACCTCAAAAGTCATCACGCCAAGCGGGGCAGCCTCTGCACCCATATGCAACTCGGCCCGCCATTGCCCCGTTCTACCTGCCGCAGGAATGGTTAAACGCTGCTGGAAACCACCCTGCTGCAAGGCCAACAGTTGTTTAGTAAAGGCGACATCACCATCGGGACGCAAGATTTTAAGGGTTAAGGGCATATCCGGAACCGCCTGCAGGTGCTTATTACGGACTAATCCCGTAATCACCAGCTCCTCGCCCAAACGGTAGACCCCTCGTTCCGCAAACATATAGGCGTTTAACAACCCCAAAGGAGGCGCCCCGCCCACTGGGCGATCGGCTATATCCAGCGCCTGACCAGTAAGATTTAATACGGCATATTCACCCCCTTCACCCAAGTACCTTACCTGCACAGGCTGGTGGCCATACTGGCCTTGCAATATAGCCCCGCTAAATACTACCTTGCCATCACCATCTGTAGTCGCACGCGCCAATACGTCATGGTTGCGGGCCAGCAGTTCCAACGACAAACCGGCTTTGGGAGTAGCCGTGGCATAAGAACGCGCATACACATGTAAACTGTCTGCACTCTGATAGCTGGCCAGACCGATATCCGTATAAATCAGTGTTTGCACTGGCCACTCCTGCCACCGACTCTGCCCCGTTTTTATAGCCAGCACATAGGCTCCTGGTGCCTGCCCTTGCATCACTTCCGACAAGTCCAGATTAAAGGTTTTGTGCTGATTCTTCGGACCAGTGAGGTCGATGCTGGTTGCACCAATTAACTGTGACTGTTCTTGCAGACGTTCAAGATCGTAACCGTCTAGAGCCGCAAATAAACGCCCACTATCCATGCGGGCCTGCACCTGCTCAGGCGACAAACGCAGTACTTTTATCTCTGCCTGACCAAAGTTAACCGCGGTAACGGGCACCTGAGCATTTTGATTGGCTGGCAAAATATAGGTGGCGGTTTGAAAACGCACCTCTGGTTCACGATCTGCCACTGTAAAGCGAAAGGTAAAATCATCCGCCAACCATTGCTGATGTGCCAATGGCAGACCCGCTCGCAACGTCAGAAAATAATAACGACCGTGGCTTAATTCCCGCACACACAGCTCACTGTCGCGCACCTGCACAGACACAGGGTGTTTGGTGCGCACTCTGGCGGTTTTCTGCAAGGCCGACTCCAAACGCACAAAATCTTCCAGATGCTGATGATTGCCATCAACTTGATAATTAACCTGCACACAAGCCATGGGGGCGCCTGCTTGCTCTGGCATGGATAGTTTGATGGCCTTGAAATTGCTTACTGCCTCTGCCACAGCACTTATTGGCATGCTTAACATAAACAGCAAAGCAAGCAAGCGCAACAGTTGTTGAGCCCATAAATGAACAAAACCAGTCATAGTGATATACCTCTGAAAAACCAATTAATATGCCTGCATGACAGAGCTAATGCGGGCCAATGGGGAAGCACTATATATATGGACAACTTCACCATGCCGCCTTGGGCTGCCGTGCCATTATTAAACTACAGGTCAATTAAGTGATGTTGGAGAAGGTATCAAGAAAGCGTGGAAAAGCATGAAGATTTGATGGAGGGCAGTAAATAACCTAGATTTCACTTAGTATCCAGTCCCTGAAAGCCTTCATACCATAGGTGAGGGGCCGGTTCTGGCCATATACCAGATAGAAGGCACTATGGGTGTCCAGAGTAATATCAAAGGGCACCACCAGCTGACCCGTTGCCAGTTCCTTGGCCACCAGATGGCGGTCGGCCAAAGCAATACCCAAGCCCTCCACCGCCGCCCCTGTGGCCAGGGAGGTACTGGAAAAGCTCAGACCCTTGCCATGGCCCCAATCCTCCACACCCGCTGCCCGCAACCAGGTGCGCCATTCCTCGGGGCGAGAGCTGATATGAATCAAATTATGATGGTCAAGATCAGCCACACTCTGCAGAGGATGATCACCCTGTAACAAGGCCGGGCTGCATATGGGCTCCAAAGACATACCCAAAAGCAAATGTGATGTCACCTCGGGCCAGTGGCCCCGACCAAACAGAACAGCCATATCAATATCCGAATGGTCAAAATCAACTTCTTCCATAGAGGCACTCAAGCGCAATTCCACATCCGGATAAGCCGCCTGAAAATGACTCAAGCGCTGCATTAACCAGCGCGTTAAAAAAGCCGGCGACACACTGATTGTTACGGCACCCACATTGGGATTAGCCAGCAGGCGGCGCGTGGCACTGTCAATCTCATCCAGAGCATGCTCAATAGCCGCATAATACTTCTCCCCTGCCGAGGTCAAAACCACCCGCCGCTTATCACGCATAAACAAATTTAATTCAAGAAAAGACTCCAGCGTTTTGATCTGATGACTAACAGCTGACGGCGTTACAAAGAGCTCGTCTGCAGCCTTAATAAAGCTGCCCAGACGGGCTGCAGCTTCAAAACTGCGCAGGGCATTCAGGGGCGGCAGTCGGCGCATAAGCAACCTCTCCTTATAGATGAATATTTCTCACCATTTTGCTGAAAAAGAGTCGTTTGTGCAAGTCTTATTATCACCGTAAAATGGCACCAGAAACTGAGAAAAGACCTGAATTTTGATCACTACCAGCTTTACAAGACAAGCAAGTGTTATCAGCCAGACACCATTAGTTAGAACAGTTTTTCTCAATTTAAAGATTTCGTAATACTTACAGGAGCTCGACATGAGCAAAACCAACGACCTTGATATCAAGACCCTAGACAACGGCGAGGTTGATTATGAGTTTTATGTGGCCCAAGCCCACCAAGCTCGTAGTGAAGCCATTGCCAAATTATTTAGCCGTCTGGGCCACTGGCTAAAGCAAACACTAACCCTTAGGCAGCACACTGAAGCCGCAGAAAGCTATAGTGAATACCTGAAAACCGCCCGCCTGATGCGCCATGAGTTTAATAATGGCCGCCACCAAGACAGCGATCATTATATCGCCCAGCGCCTGATGGCCGGGCATTAAAAAGCCTGTAAATACCAGTAAAGCTGCTGCCACCGTTATCGTGATGATGATGGTGGCAAGGGCCTTAAACAGGCCAACCACTCCCTTATCTTCACTTTATTGCTGCACTTATACCCAACTGCAGACCTTTATACTTAGTTTTATTAACTATAAAAATGCAGGCAGTATTGTGCAGAGCTGTATTACTGACGCAATATCTTGATACTTAGACAAAGATAACTAGTGTCTCGGGAGCTGATAGACATTCAAACTAATACTTTTGCTTATGAGTGATAACTCCACGAACCCCACCTTTAGGGTCTTTAGCATCATTTTCCCGCCTAGGGATTAAATGTATATGTGTGTGGAATATAGTTTGCCCAGAGCTGGAACCAATATTAACACCAACATTCCAGCCAGATATCGAATCATCCTTACTCATGAGATTTGCGCGCTGGCTCTTTAACAACTCATCTATGGCAGCTTGCTCAGATTTGTACAAATCAAAATAATCTGAAACATGGCGTTTAGGTATAACAAGTGTGTGGCCTTCAGTGACCGGATAATCATCAAATATTGAAAAAGCCAACTCATTCTCTATATATTCTGTCGCAAGCCTTATATGGCGTTCTTTGCTTGTTTCTAATTGGCAAAATAGACAATTTTCATCTCTATTACCATAACTAGAGTGTACACATCTAAAGTCAGTGCTATCTAAGTCTTTTTTCTGCGCATTACATGTACGACAAAGCGCTTGTAGATTGGTCTTATCGTTACTTCCACCATTAGATCTAGGGATAATGTGGTCAACATCAATCTGCTTTAGTGCAGATGAGACACCACATAGTTCACATCTGTTACCAGCTTCACGTAACACCTCGAATCGTAAACTACCCGGAACAGGTTCATTATTTTTGTCACCGAAAGGATTACGCATCAGCAGGTAATCGTTGATACGATTCTCAAGAATATTTTCGATTTCTTTCTGCTGGTTACTGGTTAATTGACACATGATGCCACTTAGGTAATACATGTCGCCAGATTTTTCTAATAATCCATCCCTAACAAGACGAGAGCCAGGCATTTTATGTATGACTTTCTTTTCATAGTACTCTATGGTTTTTGCATCACCCAAGACAAACTCTTGAGCTATCTCATGCTTTGTAGCTTGACCACCATTCCGAAGAATTTTAAGCAACATTACTGGCTTGTATATATGAGACATACGCAAACCTGTTTTGGAGGATATAAAAGTCTTTAACTCTTCATATGACTGTATCAATGTAACGCTCCTAAAGCACTCAATTGAACCATTAGAATGGCATATATCTGGAAACAGTCCTATAGGAAATTGTCTGAAATATCTGCATATAACCTAGATTATGGCTTTAGAAACTTTGAGAATTATAGAATGAAAGTGCTTGTCCACCATGGGTGGAACGGTATGATCAACAAGATTGAACAAGTGCCATCTCCAGTTAATCGGGTAGAGCCCAGAAGACAGTTCAAATGACAGCTTAAAATAAGCCCCAGAAACGAAAAACCCCTTGCAAAGCAAAGGGTTAATTCTAGAATATGGCGCGCCCGACACGATTCGAACGTGTGACCGCCTGGTTCGTAGCCAGGTACTCTATCCAGCTGAGCTACGGGCGCGTTTTGGGTTGCAGACCAGCCTCGGTCATGCGGAGGCGCATTGTATACGCTATACCTCAACATTACAACTAAAAATATGGTAAATTCATCAACTTAGTGGGTTTATTTTACTATTCACGGGTAGCAAAAAGATGGAAATAGTTGGTGTTTATCATGCTTATTCAGGCTTGTTGGGTGAGTTAAAATATATCACTGGCAAGGTCATGGGTACGGCCCACTGTGCCCTGTGTGATATCACCCATGGCTGGCACCCCCTTGGCAAGGCTGAATGGCGTCAGGAGATAAAGCAGTGGGGCAACCTGAAAACCCTGCATATTAATGACCAACCAGCATCCATGGCGGCGCTTACGCAGGGGCAAACACCCTGTATACTGCTGGCCAACGAAGGTCGCTGTAACATTATTATTAACAGTGCGCAGTTGGCGGCATGTGAGGGTGATATTCAAGCCATGCTCTGTCTAATCCGTGATGCTCTGAATAAATCCACAAATTTAAGCCAATAGCCCCATGGGTTATCTACTTATTGTGGCTATACTGTTGTATCATACAGCGCCTATACTGGCTGTAGTATTGCGCAGCCAAATTAACCCAATACCAGACGCCAAATTGGCCTGTAAACGAAGCTTAAATGAAAGAAAATTATTCCGCCCATGATATCGAACCTGCCGTACAAACCTATTGGCAGGAAAATGACAGTTTTAAGGTCCAGGACAAGCCCGGTCAAGACAAGTTTTATTGCTTGTCTATGTTCCCCTACCCCAGTGGACGCCTGCATATGGGCCATGTGCGTAATTACTCTATTGGCGATGTAATCTCCCGCTTCCAGCGTATGCGTGGCAAAAATGTGCTACAGCCTATGGGCTGGGATGCCTTTGGCTTGCCGGCGGAAAATGCCGCCATGAAAAATAAGGTAGCGCCAGCCAAGTGGACCTATGAAAATATTGACTATATGCGCGAGCAGCTGAAGCGCATGGGCTTTGGTTATGACTGGAGTCGTGAGTTTGCCACCTGTGATCCGGAATATTACCGTTGGGAACAGTGGTTCTTTACCAAGCTGATGGCAAAGGGCCTGGTGTACAAGAAAAATGCGGTGGTTAACTGGGATCCCGTTGACCAGACCGTGCTGGCTAACGAGCAGGTTATCGATGGCCGCGGCTGGCGTTCGGGGGCTTTGGTGGAGCGTAAGGAAATCCCCCAATGGTTCCTGAAAATCACCGACTATGCCGACCAGTTGCTAGATGATCTGGACCAGTTGGATGGCTGGCCGGAACAGGTACGCACTATGCAGCGTAACTGGATTGGCCGTTCGCAGGGTGTGGAATTAACCTTTAATGTGGCCAACCATGGTGCCTTGGAAGTCTTTACCACCCGCCCTGATACCTTGATGGGGGTTACCTATCTGGCGGTGGCACCGCAGCATCCTTTGGCCCTGAAAGCAGCCGCTGACAATGCCGATATAGCAGCCTTTGTGGAGCAATGCAAAAATATGAAGGTAGCCGAAGCGGATATGGCTACCATGGACAAGTTGGGCATGGATACGGGCTTTACTGCCACCCATCCGCTCACCGGCAAACAGGTGCCCGTATGGACTGCCAACTTTGTGTTAATGGACTATGGTTCAGGCGCCGTGATGGCCGTGCCCGGCCACGACCAGCGCGACTGGGAATTTGCCACCAAATATGGCCTCAAAATCAAGCAGGTTATCCGCCCTCTGGATGGCAGCAGTATTGATTTGCAGGCGGCGGCCTATACCGATAAAGGGTTGCTGGTTAATTCCGGTGCTTTTGATGATATGGACTTTCAGGTGGCTTTTGATGCTATCTCAGAGGAACTGGCCAGTCAGGGTAAAGGTCAGGTAACCACCAATTACCGGTTACGTGACTGGGGTGTTTCCCGTCAGCGTTACTGGGGTGCGCCCATTCCTGTGATCAACTGTAATAAGTGTGGCTCAGTGCCTGTGCCAGAAGAACAACTGCCCGTATTGCTACCCACAGATGTTGAGTTTGACGGCAGTGGTTCCCCCATTAAGAAGATGGCGTCCTTTATCAATACCACCTGCCCATGCTGCGGTGGGCCGGCAGAACGTGAGACAGATACCTTTGACACCTTTATGGAATCCTCCTGGTACTATGCACGCTTTACCAGCCCGGGTCAGGACCAGTCCATGTTAAATGCTGATGCAGCCAATTACTGGGCGCCTGTGGATCACTATATTGGTGGTATCGAGCACGCTATTTTGCATCTATTGTATTCACGCTTTTTCCATAAATTAATGCGTGATCTAGGCTTGGTTAATAGTGACGAGCCCTTTAAGAACCTGCTCTGCCAAGGTATGGTATTAGCCGATACTTACTATCAGGAAGATGCCAAAGGTGGCCAGAATTGGCTGTCCCCCTTGGATGTAGAGCCCGATCGTGATGACAAGGGCCGTATTACCAGTGCCATCAGCAAACTCGACGGTTCGCCAGTCAAGTATGACGGCATGGGCAAGATGTCCAAGTCGAAGAATAATGGCATCGACCCACAAGCCATGATTGATCGCTACGGGGCCGACACCGTGCGCCTGTTTATTATGTTTGCAGCACCGCCTGAGCAGTCACTGGAATGGTCTGATACGGGCCTTGATGGTGCCCAGCGCTTTATCAAACGCTTCTGGAAACAAGTGCACCAGCATCAGGCCAAGCAGGCTACTATTGCACCTTTAAACAAGTCTGGGCTAACCACTGCACAGCAAGACCTGCGGCGCAAAACCCATGCCACTATTGCCAAGGTAACCGATGATATTGAACGCCGTCATACGTTCAATACCGCCATTGCAGCCATCATGGAATTAAGCAACGCTATAGGTCGCTTTGACGATGATTCTGAGCAAGGTCTGGCGGTGATGGATGAAGCTATTCGCACTGCCATCCTGCTACTGTCACCCATTACCCCACACCTGTGCCACGAGTTATGGCATCAGGTGGCGGGTGAAGGCAAGGTGCTGGTAACCAAGTGGCCAGAAGTGGATGCAACAGCTTTGGTACAATCCACCATTGAAATGGTTATTCAGGTCAATGGTAAACTGCGGGGCAAGATCAGTGTCGACGTAAATGCTGATCGTGACACTATCCAGCATCTGGCGTTAGCCGATGATAATGTGCAGCGTTTTATGGCCGACAAAACCCTACGCAAAGTCATTGTTGTACCCAGTAAGCTGGTTAATATTGTTGTTAGCTAAAGCGCTGAATTCAGGGAGATAGCCACATGAACTTAAGCAAACTATCAACCGGCATACTAAGTATGGTCTTGATTCTGGGCCTTAGTGCTTGTGGTTATCAACTGCGCGGCAGTGGCCATCAAGCGCAACTGCCGGATAGTCTCAGCATCTATGCCGACGACCAGCAACTAGCAGATGCCATGGCTAAAGCCCTGTCCATGGCTCAGGTAAATGTGGTGATCAAAACCCAAGCGGTTAGCACCGACGAGGGCACAGCTATTAGTGCCGACCTGCGTTTTAGCAACACCAAAGCCGAGCGCAAGGCCGTTATTTACGACACCAATGGTGAGGCCACGCACTGGCGTTATAGTGTCAGCACTAGCCTGCTGCTGGGTCAGGGCGAAGACAGCAAAAGCTTTACCTTACAGGAGTATCAACAGGTGGCCCTAAACGCTGATGCTGGCGCCGGTTCGGCCAATGATGTGATTATCACCACCACCTGGCAACAACTCTATACAGCCCTTGCCCAAGGTGCCATAAATATTCTGGGCCGTCAGCCCTAGCCTATAGGCGCCTGCTATGCGTATTCGCCCCGAGCAACTGGCACAACACCTGCAGAATCTGGCACCCTGTTATCTGGTGCAGGGTGATGAGCCTTTGTTGCTGCAGGAAATGGGCGATGATATTCGTCAGGCTGCCAAACAGCAGGGCTTTCTGGAGCGCGACCTGTTTCATGTCGAAGGTCGCTTTGACTGGCAACAAATCAGTGCCGCCGACCAGGCCATGTCTTTATTTGCCAGCCGCAAAATTGTGGAAATTCGCATACCGTCAGGTAAACCCGGCAAAGACGGTGGTGCGGCACTATTAGAGCTGGCAGAAAACCCTAATCCAGATAATCTGTTACTGGTAATAGCGGGCAAAATCGACGCCGCAGGCCAAAAAAGCAAATGGTATAAAGCCTTTGAACAAAAGGGTGTTGCCGTCACTGTGTATCCTTTAGACATTCAAGCCATGCCACGCTGGATTAGTCAACGAGCCAATAAAATGGGCTTGGAAATTGAACCACAGGCAGCACAACTTCTGGCCCAGCGCACAGAGGGCAATCTGCTGGCCACGGCACAGGAACTGGAAAAATTCACCCTGCGCACCAAAACCACAGCCATTAGTGTTGAAGAAGTGGCCGATGATGTGGGTGGGCATGCGCGTTATAGCAGCTTTCAACTGGTCGATGAAGCCCTCAATCAAAATCCTCAGCGCGCCCTCACTATCCTTAATGGTCTGCATGAAGAAGGCAGTGAACCCCTTGCTATCGTGTGGGTTTTTGCGCGTGAAATTCGCCTGATCAACAAGCTAATCAGCCACCCTCAAGGTATTCAAGCCGCAGTCGACCAAGCCCGTATCTGGCCCAAAAAACGTGTAGGTATAGTACAAAAGGCCGCCCACAGCCACAGCAAAACCAGTGTCCAGCAGATGCTGGACCTATGCTTACGCATCGACCAAAGCAGCAAAGGCGTAGGCCACGAAAAAGCCTGGGATTTACTGTCCAGATTGACTCTGACTCTGGCCAATCAACCCCTACCCTAGCACAGCGTAATATAGGTCGGACTCTAGTCCGACATGTCGGGTTAAAATTTGGCCTACAACAAAACTACCGGGTTAAAACCCGGCCTACAAGGCCTAACACCAGACCCGCCATAAGACAGATTAGGCCTCAACCTACAGCAAGCTAAGCAAAACCTGTCTGTCATCAACTTTATCTTCATTCATTTCCATTATATTTTCATCTTTGCTAAAGTGAACTGAATTATAATTTGCTTCAGTCATCAGCCTTAAATCAAAGGAGAGCATTATGCTTCGCACTCTATGCTTGTCACTACTACTGGTCAGTATTAACTTGCAGGCCCACAGCGAGAATGATTCGCTTGCCCATCGCGCCTTCTGGTATTCCTCCAATGGCCAACCAGTACTGGACAGCAGTGGTCACTGTATTCGCAATGGTTCATGGGAAGCGCTGGGGCGTCCTAGCTGTGTAACAGATATAACTGAAGCTGAGCCTAAAGCAGCACCTGAGCCTAAAGCAGCACCTGAGCCTGAGCCCAAGACAGAGCCAGAGCCAGAACCAGCTCCTGCAGTAGAGCCCACTGCTGCAGTTACGACAGAACCCGAGGCAAAAACCGAAGTTACAGCACCGACTAAAGCAGCAACGGCAGTGACCGAAACAAAAGTGGTTACAGTAGTGGCTGATCCGGCGCCGGTAACACCAGCTGCCAAACCTGTTGTGGCAGCAGAGCCAGCGCCAGAAGAACCTGCAGCGGTTACCTACAGTTACCCAACTGAGTCGATTACCGCACATATCCTGTTTGACTTTGATAAAAACAATCTGCGCATTGATCAGCAGGAAAAGATCGAAGTGGCTATTATGCAGGCCCGTAAGGCACATAAAATCTTTAAAGTCAGTCTCGATGGCCATGCCGATAGCCGGGGTACCGATGAGTACAACTATGATCTTTCGCAAAGACGGATTAACACTATCGTCAACTATCTGAATTTGCGGGACATGGAGACCAGTTCTACCATGGCTTGGGGCGAAAGCAAATTGATCCTCAACGCTGATGGTAGTGAGAACTACGACCACAGCCGCCGAGTGGAAATTAAGATTAAAGTGCAGCAAAAGGTCGCCAACTGATTGGTTACCTAGCATACTTAAAGGGTCAGCCCATTTTTGCTGACCCTTTTTTATGCATCAGGCAAAGCGAGCAATAGAAAACGGCTGCAAGGCCTCCATTTTACCTTCCAACAAGGCTTGCGCCACCAGCTCACCACTGGTAACCGATTGTGTTAACCCCAAATGGCCATGACCAAAGGCATAATGCAGACCTGCGCACCTCAGTGAAGGCCCCAATACGGGCAAGGTGTCTGGTGTCGACGGGCGCTGCCCCATCCACATCTCCCCTTCACCGCCAACCAAATCAGGTAGACAACGTTGAGCCTTAGTTAACAGGGCCCTGCTACGCTGGTAATTTGGTGGCGCAGCCAAACCAGCAAACTCAGCCGCACCACCAATACGCAGTCCTAAACCCATGGGAGTGGCCACAAATTGCTCCTCGGCAAAAAACAACATATGGTTTAGTTCTATACCCGGTGCTGCAATGGTAGTGTTATAGCCACGTTCTGATGCCAGTAAACAGCGCTCACCAACAGTTCTGGCAAGTTTTGCCGACCAGGCTCCGGCAGCCACCACAAGCTGTTCGCAGGCATAGTTCTGGGCCTTGCCACGCACGCCCTTAACCCGCTTATCCGTATGTAATATTGAGGTAATTTCATCCCTCACAAACTGCACACCTTGGGCCTGTAACCAATGGCGGCAGTTGGCCAGTAATTGTTTGGGGTCATCCACGATACGCCATTGCGGATGAAATACGGCAAACTGTTTGGCATCGCTCAGGGCCGGCTCCATCGCTTTTAACTGCTCCCTTTCAATCAGTTCCAGAGTAAAGCCCTGATCGCGCTTTATCTGCCACTCCAGCGCTAAGGGGTCATAATTATGCCGCTGATTAAACACTTTGAGCATGCCTTTTTGTGTCACCCCTGCAGCATAACCAATGGTGTGCAGAAAGGGTTCAAAATCCTGCCAAACCCGGTTATTAAGCTGCCATTGTGCAGCAGCACAAGCTTGCACCTTGGGTATATTGGCATTGCGCAAAAAGCTCCAAAACCATGGCATTAAGCCGGGTAGCTGAGTGGGGCGAATAGACAAGGGGCCCAAGGGGTCCAAAAGCCAAGCCGGTAGTGAACGCCAGAGGCCGGGCACACTTAAAGGAGCACAGTCAGTCACTGCCAAGGCACAGGCATTACCGAAGGACGCCTTATCGCCGTCTGGATCTGGGTCGATAACCGTAACGGCCTGCCCCCTGACCGTCAGCGCATAAGCACAAGCCAGACCCACAACACCCGCACCAATCACCATAACTGGCGTTTGGGAAGACACCTTTAAACGGCCAAATAATCGGTCAGCACAATCGGCTCACCCTGCTGACGCAAAAATGCTAACCAGGCCTCAGCCAACCTCACATCCTGTGGGCCAGTGCTAATCCCGGCCTCAATATTGCCCGCCAGTACCGCTTCCACAGCAAGGCTGACCGTAATCGATACCAAGCGAGCCATGGCACTGCCTTGCTGATTGCCATAGGCATCCAAATTGTAGCTCTGATGCCAAATTTTCTGGTCACTGTCAGGATCCAGTGCAGCTAACTCAACACTTAGCACCACACGGTCCGCTTCACCTTTATCATAAGCATAGTTTTGCCATAATTCATCAGACAATAGGCTTAGCTTGTTTTCCACCACCTCGGTAGGCTCCCCCTCCAAACTGTCCACCAGAGCAAAAATATCCTGCCATGCATTAATCCAATTATTACCGCGCAAGGTACCACGCACAAAGGTTTCTACTGGCCACTCATTATCAAACTGGTACTGTTGCATAAATGGTAAAGAGTCGCGGTTAGGGTAGGCAGTAAAGTCTTCAGTGCTGCCATCAGACAATCTGGCACTGTAGGGCCGCACCGATTGCCAGGGTTTGACACTGTTCTGCGTAGTACCAAATTCTCGCCATTGGGCAGGTGATTTGAGGGCTTTCAAAACACCTAGAGGTGACCAGGAGAATTTATAGGTAAAAGCGTTCATTTGGGCTGGCAAGCCACCACAGTAGGATTTGAATTCTATCTTATTGGCTACTGCATAGGCAGGAGAAGTGCGATAGGACTCCACCAGAGAGTGGGCCATAAGGTGATCTATACCCGGATCCAGACCAACCTCATTAACCACACACAGGTTGGCCGCCTTGGCAATATCATGCAAGGCACTCATGGGCGGGCTGAGATAGCTACTGGAAACAAAATGTGCGCCTTTGGCGATAGCCAACTCGGCCACCTGAACATGAAAATTCCCAGGCAGCATGGAAACCACCAGATCGCCAGGACCAATATGCTTGTCCAGTGCCTCCCAATCCAAATACCGTGCCTGACATTGCCCGTCAAGTTGATCCAGAATAGCCTGCGCCTTGTCGATACTCCTATTCCACAGCCACAGGTCATAGCCCTGCTGCACCAGACGCTGAATACCGGGAGGGGTTGATAGGCCGGCGCCTAACCAATGCACTATTGCCACGTTTATGCCTCTTTTTTTATTGTTGCTATTGATGGCAGGAGATTAATCAAGATTACCGGTTAGAGCAAGTGCTTAAGGTAAATCTATACTAATCAGCGTGCTTAAGCGCCACCGATGGCGAGCGCAGCGAAGCAATCTCTTCCTGCAGACACCTGCTGCAGGAGATTGCTAGGTCGCTACACTTATCGCATGGACGGGTTTCGCTAGAGTTGCTCTTAGCTAACCTTCTCGCCTTTGGCCTGCAAATCAGCATGGTAGGAAGAACGCACCAGAGGACCACTGGCCACATGCTTAAAGCCCATGGCTCTGGCCTGCTCGCCCAGTTCATCAAATTCCTCAGGCGGTACAAAACGATCAACAGCCAAATGATTGCGGCTAGGTTGCAGGTATTGGCCCAAGGTCAACATATCCACGTGATGGGCACGCAGATCTTGCAGTACTGCCAAGATTTCTTCATTGGTTTCTCCCAAACCAACCATCAGGCCTGATTTGGTCAGTACATCTGGACAACGCTGCTTATAGTTTTTCAGCAAATCCAGTGACCATTGGTAATCCGCACCTGGACGAATCTTTTTGTATAAGCGGGGTACCGATTCCAGATTATGGTTAAACACCTGAGGCGGTGTGGCAGACAGGATATCCAAAGCAATATCCATACGCCCACGAAAGTCTGGCACCAATACCTCTACTTCTGTACTGGGAGTGCGCTCATTAATCGCTTCGATACAATTGGCAAAGTGCCCGGCACCACCATCGCGCAAATCATCACGATCCACGGAAGTAACAACAACGTATTTTAGGCGCATATCTGCTACCGCCTTGGCCAATTCCATGGGCTCATTTTCATCCAGCGCATTGGGGCGCCCATGAGCCACGTCACAGAAGGGGCAGCGACGAGTACAGATTTCACCCATAATCATAAAGGTGGCGGTACCGTGATTAAAACACTCGCCCAGATTGGGGCAGTTGGCCTCTTCACACACAGACGCCAATTTATGCTCCCGCAGTTTACCTTTAATGCGCGACACTTCTGGTGAAGAAGGCACCTTGATGCGCAACCATTCAGGCTTGCGCGGCATGGTTTCTGTCGGAATCACCTTGATGGGAATACGGGCTACCTTGTCAGCGCCACGTAATTTAACACCGGTTTCGGCCTTGTAGGATTTTGTCATGCTATTGCTTAACCTATTATACTTAGAGACCTTTGCACGATAGTTATTTTGTCCTGTGACGGCGTTAAAAACGTACTCAATCGGTCATTTATCATATATAAACTCCCTCTTTGCGTGCGTTTTTGCCTTGTCACATAACAAAATACCGGCTCGTGCAAAGCCC
>JASMLZ010000052.1 GCA_030748435.1 Gammaproteobacteria bacterium
ATCTCCGTATCGACTTTGCCAGCACATAACAACAACCCCCTATCTCCCGGTTGGCCACCACCATTGGGATAAAACAGGGTTTGATCCAATATCAAGTGCCCCTCTGTAGTTATGGCCAAGACTTCAGCCTCTGCAGTCTTGCCATAGGCATCAGCCCGAAACAGGGCGCTGGTAGCACTCATCATTGCATCCATACTCACCTCAAAAAATACTCAGAAATAGCCAAAAATTCACAAACTCGCCATGATAAATTTTGCAAACTCATCCTAATGTAGCAGGGTTTTTATAAACAACAAAACAAAAGCACCAAGACCACACACCCCAATGACTCAAAATGTAATTTTCTTATTCCAAAAAGAACTTTTACATATTTATTAGATTAAAATATAATATATTTTATAATTTTTGCATTTTGAGACAAAGCCAGCATGAGTGAATTTACCAGCCACAATCACCAGAGGCGACTGGTCTGGGACACCCAGAGCCTGTCGCAGCACCTACAAGATAAAGGTATCGTCAATAATCGTAAAGGAGCTGACCGCTGGCTTGAACAACAAGGTATGCTACCTTCACCCGTCAGCGTAGAAAATTTGCATGATGACCAGCAACAAGCCCTAAAACCTCAGGTAGTTGAGCACTTGTTAAGTAGCGCCAAAAAGCGCCGTCATAATGTGCTGTTTGTGCAGGCCTTTTGTTTTCAACAACATTTTGGCCTGTTTGCCAATGACGCTAAAGGCAGTCGTCGCTGGCTGTGGAACAATCAGGCTTGGGATAGCAGCAGCTTGCGCGAAGCACTGACAGCACTGGTAGATTACAATGGCAAAGACACCCTGTTGTTTCCCCATGGCGACATTAGTAACTTATGCCGCCATATCTGGCTAACTGACAAGCAACAACCTCTAACCAGCGACAGCGGTAAAGGGTCACTGGCCATGACAGCCTATGCTGCCAAACTGCAACTTAATAAAGGCCCTGCCCGCCCTGCTCATATTGCCGAAGGCAATAGCCATCTGGATCGCCTGGAAGCAGAAAGTATCCATATTATGCGCGAGGTTTTAGCCCAGGCAGAAAATCCGGTAATGCTGTATTCCGTAGGCAAAGACAGTGCCGTTATGCTGCATCTGGCCCGTAAAGCCTTTTACCCCAGTCCACCTCCCTTTCCACTGTTACATGTAGATACACGCTGGAAATTTCAGGAAATGTACCAATTTCGTGACCAAATGGCTGCCGAGGCCGGAATGGAGTTAATTACCCATATCAATCCCGAAGGCATTGAGCGTGATATCAGCCCTCTGGTACACGGCAGCGCCTTACACACAGACATTATGAAAACCCAAGGACTCAAGCAGGCTTTGGATCACTATAAATTTGATGTAGCCTTTGGTGGGGCCCGCCGTGATGAAGAAAAAAGTCGTGCTAAAGAGCGTGTCTTTTCTTTCCGTAATTCAGCCCACCGCTGGGATCCGAAAAACCAACGGCCAGAGTTGTGGAATCTGTATAACGGCCATAAGCATCCCGGTGAAAGCATCCGTGTGTTCCCTATTTCCAATTGGACTGAACTGGATATATGGCAATATATCTACCGTGAGAATATTCCTATTGTACCTCTGTATTATGCCCAAGTACGCCCGGTTATCGAACGCGACAATATGCTTATGATGGTTGATGACCAACGTCTACAGCTAATGCCTGATGAGCAGATAGAATTGAAACAGGTACGTTTTCGCACCCTCGGCTGCTACCCTTTAACAGGTGCTATAGAATCCAGCGCCGATAATCTGGAAGATATCATTCTGGAATTATTACAAGCTCGCACCAGCGAACGCCAAGGCCGCGCCATAGACAGCGATTCTGCGGCCTCTATGGAGAAGAAAAAGCAGGAGGGGTACTTCTAATGAGCAGTATTGCAGACAACACCAAGCAACAGCATATCGAACAGTTTATGCACCAACAGAACGCTCTGGATCTGCTACGTTTTATCACCTGCGGTAGTGTAGATGATGGCAAAAGTACTTTGATCGGTCGCCTGCTTTATGAAGCCAAGTGTATTTTTGATGATCAGGTAGCGAGCTTAAAGCAGGAATCGGTCACCTACGGCACTCAGGGTGGTGATATCGACTTTGCCTTGCTGGTAGACGGCTTGGCGGCCGAACGCGAACAGGGTATTACCATCGATGTAGCCTACCGGTTCTTTAATACGGATAAGCGTAAATTTATTGTTGCTGATACACCGGGACACGAGCAGTATACTCGTAATATGGTAACCGGCGCCTCCAATGCCGACCTGTCCGTGATTCTGATAGATGCTCGCAAAGGGGTGATCGAACAAACCAAACGCCATGCTTTTATTTGTTCTTTACTGGGCATTAAACAAGTGGTGCTGGCGATTAACAAAATGGATCTAGTAGCTTATCAGGAAAGCACTTTTCAGGATATTCACGCCGCTTTTGTGGACTTTTCCAGGCAACTAAAATTTGACTCCATCACCGCCATACCCATGTCAGCGCTTAAGGGTGATAACGTAGTTAGTCGCTCAGCACATATGACCTGGTTCCACGGCCCTACCCTGATGGCCATGCTGGAAACAGCACCAATCCCCAGTCTGGCTGCCGATCATGGCCTGCGCTTTCCTGTGCAATGGGTAAACCGCCCACATTTGGACTTCCGTGGTTTTGCTGGCACCCTTGCTGCTGGCACGGTCAAACCCGGGGACGAAGTACGCGTATTGCCCAGTGGTGCCACCGCCAAGGTGGAAGAAATTATTCTGTTTGAACAACAACTGCAACAAGCACAATGCGGGCAAGCAGTGACTATTACCCTGGATAAAGAAATCGATGCTTCCCGGGGCGATATGCTCGTTAGCGCCAAGGATCCTTGTGAAGTTTCTGACCAGTTTGAAGTCGAACTGGTTTGGATGGCTGATGAACAGGGTTATTTAGGGCGCAGCTATGGCATGCAAATTGGCACTAACTGGGTCAACGCCCAGATTACCGAAATTAAGTACAAAACCAATATCAACACCATGGAGCAAAACCCGGCCCGGACACTGACATTGAATGATATAGTGGTTGCCAAAGTCAGTCTGGACAAGCCGGTAGCCTTTGAAGCCTACCAACAATGCCGACCACTGGGTGCCTTTATTTTGGTTGATCGCTTTAGCAATGCCACCGTTGGTGCAGGCATGATCGACTTTGCCTTGCGGCGTGCAGCCAACGTGCATCGTCAATCTGTCAATATTGATAAGGCCGCTCGTAATCGTCTTAACGGCCACCAAGGTAAGGTATTATGGTTCACCGGCCTTAGCGGCTCCGGTAAATCCACTGTTGCCAATATAGTTGAACAAAAGCTCCATCAAAAAGGCATTCGCACCTATTTGCTGGATGGTGATAACCTGCGCCATGGGCTAAACAAAGATCTGGGCTTTACCGAAGCCGACCGGATTGAAAATATACGCCGTATTACTGAAGTTGCTCACCTTATGGTGGATGCTGGCATAGTTGTGCTTACTGCCTTTATCTCACCCTTCAGGGCGGAACGACAAAGTGCACGCGCCCGCTTTGCTGAGGGTGAATTTATTGAAGTATTTATGGACACCCCCTTGGAGGTAGCCGAAAAACGCGACGTTAAAGGCCTGTACCAGAAGGCTCGCCGTGGCGAGATACCCAACTTTACCGGTATTAGCAGCCCCTATGAGACACCCTTGGAGCCAGAATTTAAACTGAGTACAGAGCAAACCACACCCGAACAACTGGCGCAACTGCTGCTGGCAAAACTGGAATTATAATATGTCACAAGCACAATCCATCTTAGCAGATAAAGCCTTGCTAACAGCCTTGCAACAACTGGTTCACCGGGCCGGTCAAGCCATCATGCAAGTCTACGCCAAAACTGATTTTGGCATCGAGCACAAGCAGGATAGCTCACCCGTAACGGCAGCTGATCTGGCAGCCCATAATGTGCTGGTAGAGGGTCTGGCACGACTAACCCCCGACATAGCCATCGTTTCGGAGGAAGACCAGTCATCTTTGCAGGTGCCACACCAACACTTATGCTATTGGTTAATAGACCCCTTGGATGGCACCAAGGAGTTTATTCAGCGCAATGGGCAATTTACTGTTAATCTGGCCCTGATTGAAAACCACCAACCCAGCTTGGGTCTGGTGTCGACTCCCGTCGACCAAACCCTGTATTGGGGCGGCAAAGATCTAGGCGCCTGGCGCGCTTATGATGGTCAAATTGAGCCCATTCAAACCCAGTTTGACAATACCCAACCAATACGCGTCGTAGCCAGCAAAAGTCACCTTAATAAAGCCACTGCCAAATTTATTGCCGAACTGGGAGAAACTCAACTGATACAGGCCGGTAGTTCACTGAAATTTCTGCGTATTGCGGAAGGACAAGCCGATATTTATCCGCGTCTGGCACCGACTTGTGAGTGGGATACAGCTGCTGCCCAAGCTATTCTGGAAGGCGCTGGCGGTGCAGTATTACAAACCAATGGGCAGCCTGTGCAGTATGGCAAAGCCGATATCTTAAACCCCTACTTTATCGCTTATAACCAACACCCATCATTGTGACCCCCCACTGTACAATGGCGCACCAGCACCGGGTCATTGCAGACCCAGTGCCGCAATCCCTACCAGCAAGCATCCTCTGCAAAAGGGGACTGTTCCTTAGCAAGAAGCGCAACACCGTCGAGGGGCGCTGTATCTGTCAATATAATGTAGTTACTGGAGTTCCGGCATATAAATATCATCACCAGGATTATTAGCATCACGACTGACTTGTAGATCATTGAGAATGCCATCCTCAATAGAGTAAATCCAGCCGTGAATATGTAACTCCTGATTACGCTTCCATGCAGCTTGTACAATTTTACTATTGGCCAAATTACTGACCTGCTCAACAACGTTTATTTCGCACATCCTGGCTAGCCGCTCATCATCATTGGCACATTTGTTCAGCTCCTCACGATAGCGTACACAAATATCTTTTACAGAACGCAACCAATAGTCACTAATGCCGGCATTGTCATGCCCCATTGCCACCTTTACGCCCCCACAACCATAGTGACCACAAACAATAATATGCTCCACACCCAATACGTCTACAGCATACTGCACCACAGACTGGCAATTAAAATCCACATGCTTAACCAAATTGGCTACATTACGATGCACAAACAATTCACCCGGCAACAAACCAACAATTTCGTTGGCAGGCACACGACTATCAGAACAACCAATCCATAGATATTTTGGATTTTGCTGTTGTGCCAGAGTAGGAAATAAATCCGGTTGTTCCCTGGACACAGTTTCAGCCCAACTGCGATTGTTTGCTAACAGACTATCGACACACATAGAAGAAATACCCTAAACCAATCAAGATCAGGTGAGCATACCAGTAACAGCCTGATTTTTTAAGTTATAAGCCATTATTTTGCATCGCTTTTATCTATACTGCTAAGGAAAGTATGAAAACCCCAGCTAATTGCTTATATATTGCGTAAGGCGTTGAAATACCATTAAAATAGCTTGCTGTTCTATTTACCCTATAGGTGAATACACAAAGGCTGCACCGTTTTGTGCTGCATATAAAACCGCAAATCGTCGGTGCCACTCTTGCCAAGGGCTAGGGCCATTGCCTGCGAACGACGCCTTGCTTTGCGCCCCTATTAAACACCCTGATCATGCTTATATAATAAGCGTTTTGCACGAACTGAAATCTTGTTCTATGACAAAATAACCATGGTGCAAAGATTCTATAATGGCATAAGTAACAATCTGGAACCCAAGCAATGAATAACCAGCTGGATGCACAAAAAAAAGCCTTTCGAATAGCGGCCAAAGCCACCCGTTTAAAGGCCTATAACAGTACCCCAAATGCCGGCGCTTTAATTGCCCAAAATATTATTCAACAAATAGACATCCCACCCAACAGCAAAGTGTCCGGCTTTTGGCCTCTAGCAGAAGAACTGGACACTGTACCCATACTAAAAGCTTTACATGCAGCAGGCCATCAGGTTTTACTACCTGTTATGCAGGGTGCAAATCAGCCTCTGGCATTTGCCTGTTGGGCACCGGGCGACCAATTGGTAGCAGCAGGATTTAACACACTGGAGCCAGCCCCTAACCAAGCACGCATGATTCCTGAGGTAATGATTTGTCCATTATTGGCTTTTGACCGCAAAGGCTATCGCATGGGCTATGGTGGCGGCTTTTATGATCGCTCTATAGCACAAATTCAGGCCAATCATCCGCTGCTAACAGTTGGCGTTGCCTTTGCTGCTCAGGAGGTGGAGTCCATTATCACCGGACCTTATGATATGCCTTTACACAAAATTGTGACTGAACAGGAAGTGATAACAATATAGGCCTATTGGTATTCACCACAAAAAAGGCTCCCGCAGGAGCCTTTGCAATAAGCCATATTAATAGGCTAAGAGATATTGATTAGAAGGCAACAGAGTACTTAGCAGTAGTCTTGGACTTGCTATCATCACGTGCCAGAGACAAATCAGCATTACCCAAGTCCAGAGCTACAGAATAGTCCGTACTACCATCAAACTTGGTACCAATCTTGGCCGTCATATCACCAGATACATAGGTAGCCGTAACCGTAGCCGTCTTGGTTCCTTTCGCGATGCCTTTATTGCCTGAGGCGCCCTTATCTGAATCATAAGCAAGCGCCACGGTTAGGCCATCAAGAGTATAGGAAGCACTACCATAAGTAGAGGTGGCACTACCCCAATCATAGACACTGGCAGTCAAATCAATATCACCATAAGTGGCTTTGTAACTAGCCATCATTACAGGATCATTGGCAGTAGAAGCCTTGCCATAGCCTACGGACAGGTCACCAAAACTATAGGTGGCACTTACAGCATTACCCTTGTTAATGGTTTTACCAATCTTTGAGGTCATATCTGCGTTTACCGTAGCATAACCCAAGGTAATACCATTAAATTCATAGGTCGCCGCAATTTGAGTAGCGGAGGCTTGTGCATCAGTGTAATGCAAAGTGGTCGAAGTGCCAGCAACTGCCGTTGCTGCACTATCACCACCATCTTTCAGAGTAGTATTAGACTTGGTAGCAGAACCAGTAGCAGTCGTAGCAGCATTAACCTGTGCCTGTACACTTAAATCAGCCCAAGAGCCAGAATAATGCACAGCATTAGCCGTAGAAGCAGAGTCAGAGGTCTCGTACAAGCTGGCAACAGTGCCGGCTACTAAAACACCCGACTGGAA